>DATLAJ010000125.1 GCA_035527515.1 bacterium | reverse complement strand
ATCAGGACGTTACCCACGATTGTAGTATGGACGAAGGTCGATTTACCGTCAAGGAGACGCAAATGAGAATTGTGTACATGGATAACAACGCGACGACACCGGTTGATCCGCGTGTCAAAAAGGCTGTTCTGCCTTACCTCGGAGAGCTCTTCGGCAATCCATCCTCGCTCCACGCGGCTGGCACCCCTGCTCGGGCGGCGGTGGACAAGGCCAGACAGCAAGTAGCTAACGTCATCGGTGCAGAAGCTGAGGAGATATTCTTCACCGCCAGCGGGACCGAGGCCGACAACTGGGCGATCAAGGGCGCCTATCGCGACTCAAAGAAGAGCAAAAAGCACATCATAACTTCCAGCGTTGAGCACGAGGCGGTCCGCAACACGTGCAAGTTTCTTATGAGGCAAGGCATCGACGTTACGTTTTTGCCCGTCGATCAATATGCAATGGTCGATCCTGACGAGGTGAGGCGGGCGATACGGCCTGAGACCGTTCTGATCACGATAATGCACTCCAACAACGAGGTTGGGACGCTTCAGCCAATAGCTGAGATCACGAAAATTGCACGTGAAGCGGGCATAATCATGCACACGGACGCTGTTCAGAGCGTCTGCAAGGTCCCGCTCGACGTGAAGGAACTCGGGGTCGATATGATGGCTATGTCAGGCCACAAGCTATATGCCTTGAAAGGCTGCGGGGCGCTTTACATCAAGTCCGGCACGCGAGTCCGGCGCCTCATTCATGGCGGCCATCAAGAGGGAGGCAAACGGGCGGGGACTGAGAATGTCGTCGGCATCGTGGCGCTTGGCGAGGGTTGCAAGCTCGCGCTGGAGCAGCACGGCGTCGAACCTCATGATATCTGCAAGCTGCGCGACCGGCTGGAGAAGGGCATCTTGGAGCAGGTTCCACACACGAAGCTCAACGGGCATCCCAAGGAAAGGCTCTGTTCAACGGCCAACATCCGCTTCGAGTATCTCGAGGGCGAGTCGATACTGCTGCGCTTGAGCGCGAAGGGCATCTGCGTATCGACTGGCTCGGCGTGCTCATCCGAGTCGCTGGAACCGTCGCCCGTTCTACTGGCTATGGGCATCCAGCCGCAGCACGCCCACGGCGCCATCAGGTTCAGCCTCGGCCGCATGAACACCGAGGACGACGTGGACTACGTCCTCGAGCAGCTGCCGCCCATCATCGAGGAGCTGAGGAAAATGTCCCCGCTGTTCCCCGGGTGATACATGAAAGAGGTTTGTCCGCAGATTGCGCAGATTACACAGATTAGAGGCAAGGCTTAAGAGGATGCACGAGAACTGTTTGGCTCAACGTAAACGCCATCGATGCGCTCGAGCTCGCGCAGGCATCGTAGTATCTAGCTACCCTTCTCAATCTGCGTAATCTGTGTAATCTGCGGACAAACGCCCTTATGAACTTCACATCTATGACAGTGTTAGAGAGACAGTAACAATGAGTGGAAATGATCCGCACACTTATGCGATTATCGGTGCCGCCATGAATGTGCATAGCGAGCTGGGTTGCGGATTCGTGGAAACAGTATATCAAGAAGCACTGGCACTAGAACTGTCCGAGCGAAAGATACCATTCAGGCGGGAGTGGGACCTGCCGGTGTTCTATAAGGGCACGGAACTCAATACTCGATACAAGGCAGATTTCGTCTGTTTTGAGTTAGTCATCGTCGAGTTGAAAGCCTTGAAAACACTCACTGGTGTGCACGAGGCACAAATAATCAACTATCTCAAGGCCTCCGGTCTTGGTATCGGTCTCCTTCTCAACTTCGGTCAGAAATCGCTACAATACCAACGGTTCGTTATCACCTAATCCCCTGAATCTGCGCAATCTGCGGGCAAACGCTCCCCCATCATCCAGAAGATGTCACTGCTGTTCCCAGGGTAGAGGTCTATCCGCAGATTACGCAGATTAGGGAGGGGAGTTGGAAGGGATGGGTCCAGTGGGCCTCGAACAGAATCTGCCAGGGTCGTCGTTTCTGTCGCCTCGTTTCGGCCTGATTTAATCTGCGGAATCTGTGTAATCTGTGGATGAGCCTCTTATCTGGCTAATAACCTTAGAGAGGGCAAACCTGCCTCGGCCAAACTCATCGCAGAGGAGCTCGATGACCCTCTTTTTCGTGCGATGAACCTGGATTAACCTCAGATAGCGCCGCCACAACCGCTCTTTCTCCTCTTCAGTCCAGGGCTTGCCCTGATTGGGCAATTGGCTCTGCTGTGGGATCTTTAGCGCAGGCAGCAGGGAGCCCGGCTCGATCTTGGCCACTTCGTCGATCTGATAGTCGAACGCCACCTTGCTCTTCTCGAACCCTATGGCCCGTCTGTTGAGGCCCATGGCAACCTTCGCGGTGGAGAAGCTGCCCAAAAAAAGGTCGCAGACCAGGTCTCCCTCGTTGCTGCTGTATTGGATGAGCTTGATGAGCAGCTGCTTAGGGAGCTCGTTCTTGTTCTTTCGCTGGCCAGGCTTATATTCCCTGTTGATTATCCAGACGTCCTCTCTGTCACGGTAGTTCTCGGAGCCGTTGTCATCGCGCTCGTCAGCGCCATATCGGCAGTAGGTGTTGAAGGTTACACGGCCGCCGGGCTTTTTGTAGTACATGATGTGGTAGTGTGAGGAGATGTATTTCCGCTTAGTATAGACGCCGAAATTATATTTCCATATAATATGGTTTACCTCCTCCAAACCCACCACACGCAGCGCTTTGAGAACGTGAACAAGGTTCGTATATCCTGAAAACACATAAAGCGCACCACCCGGCCGCAGAATCCTCGCCGCCTGCTCCAGCCACCGCAAGCTAAAGTCAGCGTATTCATCGGCCGGAACCTCGATGTAGCCATCAAGAACAAATCCCTCCTTGCGGTTGTAGTGCTGGTGGAGCTTATCACCGGCGATACCATAAGGAGGGTCAGTGATTATCAGATCGACCGTGCCATCGGGGACATGCCTCTTGCAGCCCTCGATGCAATCCTCATTGTAGAATTGGCCTCTTGCTGGCCGGGACTCCTGCCCTGTCGGATGTTGAGTTGGAATCATAGTCTTTCAGGCCGCATAGACCACCTTCATGTGCTTCAGTATCTCATGCCGGCGAAAAGGATTCCTAAGACCGGATTTCTCCACCAGGTCCACATCTTGCCCGAAAACAACCTTCAGCTCGTCTATCATATCAACCCATTCAAAAAGGCTCCACGGCGCATCTTCAGCCAAGGTAACCAGCACGTCCACATCGCTTTCCGGACCGAAATCCTCGCGAAGCACCGACCCGAAAAGCGACAACTCGGTAACCTTCCACTTGCGGCAGAACTCCGCGATCCTGTCTCGCGGTATGTCTATCCCGTGATAGTTCATGCTCGCCTCCTCATTTGTCCGCAGATTACACAGATTGCGCAGATCGGGAAAGCAAAAACCTAACAGACGTATCCCAACGCCCGAACCCACCGGCTCAAGCCGATGACCTGCCGCGCCTCGTCGGCGTCCAACGGATCGAGGTCGAGGTTTTTTGACCCCCCGTCTTCCAGTTCCACAAAGGCGTTTGACAGCACCGGTCAAGCGGCGAAGTGAACGACCTCAAGCTCCAGCGACTCGTCAACGGAGGCCAGTATTTTATCAACCTTCTCCATGATGGCGTCTTCCAGGGCGAACTCCTGGCATCTTGTGCAAGATTGAACCGGCAGTTCCTTGCTGATGACAATAGACGATGGCCCTACCTTGAATGGAAGGTCAGTCTTGGTACTGACCATCTCAGAGCCACAAACGACGCATCTCACCGTGATTTCCTCACTTAGCGCGAGTTGCGCGCTAAGTGCAGCGTAACAGAGGTGGCTAAGACGATCAAAGTCGGAGGCTTGAGCCAGAAGAAGGAGAATTGGGTGGTGTGAGACATCTGGCTATCCCAGCGACAAGTTGATGACCGAGATACAGGAGCGCATCCCACCTTCCATTAGGCGTGAGCTACACGTGGCGTTCATCTCGCTTGGGCGGGACATGTGCAAGCCCTCGAACCCTGCCTGCGAAAGATGCCCGATCATCCGGTTTTGCTCCACTTACAGCGACGCAGCAAAGAGACTCTGAGCAGATTCATTGCCGAACATGGAGATGTTATTGAGACCAGGGTCAAGGCAGTGTGCTGCGACATGTGACTATCTCTTCCCTGGATGCTCGTCTGTATCGCCAGATGGTTCACCAGGTGCACCGTCATCTACCGACCGAACGAGACGGAACCGATCTAGGGTGGAGAGTCCGCGAACTTCATGTGTGATTCCGGCGGCCGCGCAACGAATCTGCTAATATGTTGGGATGGCGATCGTATCTTCCAGACGGATCAGGACTCTGGGGCAGATTCTGCGAGCGTCGAAGGCCTCGTGGCTGATCGCGCTTGCGGCGAAGGAGGCGGCCCGGCGAATAGCTGGGTGGCCGCGATGTCTCTTGGTCGAGGCATCCACCGAGTGTAACCTCAGCTGCCCCTGGTGCGAGGACGTGTTCGATCTGTCGGGCAGAAAACGCAAGTTCATGTCAGCTGATGATTTCGCATCCGTAATGAGACACGTGAGCCGCCACGTCACCGCCGTAACGTTCGTAAGGACCGGCGAGCCACTCATGAATCCCGATATTCTTAGAATGATAGATGAGGCGCGCAAGAGGAGCCTGGTTGTTACGCTCAACTCAAACCTCGCCACGCTGGGCCAGGCAATGATCGACGAGCTGATCGACCTTGCGCCTCATCGAATCGTAACGACGCTCATCTCGGCCGAGCGGGATGAATACGAGGCGAAACAGGTGGGGGCCAAGTTTGAAAGGACGATCTCAAACATCGCCGCGATATGTTCGGGACGGCGTGAACGGAAGCGGCATTTCCCGTTGGTCGAGGTCCAGCTGATCGCGACCAAGACCAGTGTGAAACAGATCGATGCGTTCAGACGGATTGTCGAACGGATAGGCTGTGATTCGGCTTACGTCAAGCCAATGAGGATTGACACTGCGCGGGACGACGAGACGTATCGCAGGATTCACGTCGATGATCTTCCGGTCGGGCACGAGGTCTGCAACTACGAGCTCGATTCGGCGGGGCGGCCGATTCTGAAGTGTCAGGAGGTTTGTCCACAGTCGGAGAACATCTACGTGACGGCAGACGGCGACGTCTTCCCATGCCTCTTCGCGTTCGGGAATCTTGAACCTTACGGCAACCTCATCAGCGACGGCTGGCGCTCTGTCTGGAGAGGGAGCGGCCTTCGGGGTGATAAGCGGCGGAGGCTGCGCGGCCGCGGCCATCCAATGTGCGCAAGCTGCATCCCCAGCAGGGAGATCAGCCGCCCCGTGTTGGGACAGTGACGTTCGGGTTGCGCGACTTCTCACGAGTTTAGATATATCTGAGATCGCCTTGGATTTCTGCTTGAAATCTTCACCCGAAGGAGTCAATCTTGAACTATTAAACATCGATTTTGCTTTTCGGTTTGGGGAGCTCTCAATGTCTGCCAAGGCTAGAAAAGAGAAGTCGGTTACGCTTGAGGCCTTGCTCAAAACGATGATCAAGCGTGGCGCTTCTGATTTACATCTGGTTCCGGGGTCGCCTCCGCGGCTGCGCAAAGATGGCAAAATCGTGCCGATCTTTAAGACCTCTCTTTCCCCTGCTGAAACAGAGATACATTGCCTGGGCCTGCTGAACGAAGACCAGAAGAAGCGTTTGTCGAGGGATAAGTCGCTGAACATCAGCTTCGGGATAAGCGGGCTGGCGAGGTTCCGGGCAAGCCTCTACTACCAGAAGGGCAGCATCTGTGGCACCTTCAAGGAGATAATTAAGGACATCATGCCCGCCCAGCAGCTCGAACTACCATCGACTTTCTTCGAGCTCCTCGACAAGAGGTCGGGACTCATGCTCATAACCGGCCCGGCCGGCTCGGGCAGGTCAACTGTCTGGGCGGCGGCAATCGATTTTCTGAACGAGCGCAGGAGCTTGCATATAAGGACGATCGAAGACCCTATCTCGTTTCTTTTCCAGCACAAGAAGAGCATGGTAACGCAGGTGGAAATAGCCTCAGACGTGCCCTCAGTTCGGCAGGCACTCGCGGCGGCGCAGGAGCACAATGCAGATGTGGTCGGCATCTCTGATCTTGACTCGCTGGATGCGTTTACAGGATCGCTGCAGCTTGCGGAGAGTGGGGTTCTGGTTATCGGGTGTGCGCAGGCCTCGAGCTGCCAGTCGTGCGTGAGCAATCTGCTCGAACTCGTTCCTGACAGCTGCACTAGCTCCGTCCGAAACAGCCTCGCCAGGAATCTCATAGGGATAACATGCCAATATCTCGTGGTCAAGAAGGACGGCCAGGGCCGGGCGCTCGCTATGGAGCTGCTCGTCGCGACGCCTGACGTTCAGCAGATGATCAGGAACGATACCCAGATGCTCTATTCGCTGATGGAATCGGGCACTGCGGGGATGCAGACCAAGGACCAAGCCTTGCTGGAGCTCTACAAGAAAGACCAGATAGATTTCGGGACCGCATTCGACATGATGGAAGACCCCGCTGGACTCATCAGGGCGGGATAGGGAAGACCTATCTGCGGCCGGCACGTGGTGCCGTGTCTCCCTTGAGGTGGTGTGAGTTGCGCATGATCTCAGCCGGCGCCGCCGACCTTACGCTGACGACATCCTGTCAGATTCTCTCTCGTTCGGCCCACGGGTGTTGAGCCAATTGCACATCTTGCCATATAATATCGGGTTTGATGACACTTCGGAGATGATATGAGACTGTTCTCAGGGCTCAAGAGAGGCCAGCGTGTCTGGCTTATTAGCATTGTAGCGGTTGGTTTAATCGCGAGAGTGGTGTGGATGTTCGCCACGCCCTATTTCGTTCCTGTGACCCAACAGGCCGACCCCCAGGAGTACAACCAGTTGGCCAAGAACCTCGTCGCTGGAGAAGGCTACTGTCTGAAAGGTCTTTCTGGGCGCTTCCGCTTTCTGATGCGCGAGCGGCTCAACGAGCCCAGCGCAAGACGCCCGCCTCTGTACCCACTGTTTCTGGCGCTGGTCTATCGCATCTTCGGCGAGAGATACAGGGCCGTATTCTTGCTTCAGTGCTTCTTCGACGTTGTGACGATGTTCGCGGTCTTTGCGCTCTCGAGGCGACTCTTCGGCAGCGTGAGTGTGGGTCTTTTAGCGACAGGCCTTACTGCCGCATATCTTCCGTTTTTTCAGCAAAACATTGTCTTAATGGCGGAGAATCTCAGCATGATGCTGACTACTCTGTCCCTTTGGGCAATGGCCGAAGCCATAGCGACGCCCAAGATCAGGCTTTTTGTCCTAAGTGGGCTGTTGCTCGGCGCAGCGGCACTGACCAGACCTGAATCGTTCGCCTTAGCTTTGCCCCTCTCGATCGTCCTATTCTTTATTCTGAGGGCCGAAAAGATCGGCATGAGGCGCGCCGCCCTTATGCCGGTGCTCATGTTGCTTGCCGTATGCACACTCCTGTCTCCCTGGGTGATTCGAAACGCTCTAGTTTTCCATAGGTTCTTGCCTGGGACGACCCTGGTCGGGACAAACATGATGGAGGGGCTTTATATCCCCAGCCAGCGCAACGTTGCCGGACTCGGCACCTCGATTCCGCCTGATATCGACTCGAAGGTTGACGGCCTGCCTGAGGTCCAGGCGAACGACATTCTCCTTCGCGAGGCCTTTAAGTTCCTATGGCGTAATCCCTGGTCTTGGCTGAGCAACGCACCTCAGAAAATAGTGAACCTCTGGCTGAACGCCGCTAACTGGGAGGAGCGATATTTTCTCTACTATCCCACGACGAATCGCAATCACTACATCCAGTATAGTTTTCTCATTCCCAACGTTGTGCTGCTCATCTTCAGTGCCATAGCCGTCTTTTGCTACCGCGGCCGGTGGCTGCTTCTGGCCTCACCGATCCTTCTTACATTGGCGTTTTTTACCTTCACCGAGACGTTCACCGTAAGCGTGGGGCGTCACTCCATGAAGATGATGCCCTCTCTCATAGTCCTCGCCTCGTTCGGGCTACACAGGACGTTTATTAAGAGTTTTAGGTTATTAAGCTCTTGAGAATGACGACGACCGGCCAAGCTAACTGTCCCGAAAACCGCAATCCTGACCCTCATTGACAGCAGCGAACCGCTGGTGGCAGTATTATAGTGAGATCGCAGCCCAATCAGGACGGGATAAGAGATTTGGATTATCAGAGTCATTTGCTCCGGAGCTTCATTAGCCTGTTAATACATGCAATCTCCCCGGCCTTTCGCTCCGACTTCGGTGAAATCAAGACTCTACACGAAATCAGGGCAGGCCTCTTCAACGAGAAGCTGACCGGCTATTTCAGAAGATCAAGAGCGGTGCGTGCGGTGAGTATGGCTCCGATGTCGTTGAGGCAGCGGTATGCGGACAGGGAAGTGAATGGGAGGATGCCTGACATTGCGCAGTAACGAGCTTTTCGGCATGTGGCAGAACACGCGGATGATCGTTCTGACCGCTGTGGTCGCCGCCATGTTTGTCGCAGTGCTGTTGCCCTTCAAGGGCCTCGTGATTATCCCTGGCTATACGGAGCTTAGACCTGCAAGCCTCGTTCCGCTTGTGTGCTCGCTGCTGTTCGGTCCTGCCGCGGCTTGGGGCTCGGCGATCGGCAACTTGGTTGGCGACGTTCTGGGCGGCATGTTCGGCCTGGGAAGCATATTCGGCATGTTGGGCAACTTCATGCTAGGGTATCTGCCCTACAAACTCCTTGAAAACCTCTTCAGGAAAAACACCAATGCCACAAGTTACCTCCTCAACGTTATCGTTGGCATTCTAGCCGCGCTCGCCTGTGCAAGCGTAATTGCGTGGGGTGTTGACCTGCTCGGACTGGTGCCTTTCCCAGTTCTCGGCGTCCCGATCGCGGTGAACAACTCGGTGGTTGCGCTTTTCTATCCGCTCCTGTTTTTTCTTCTCCATCCTCGCATAAGCAAAATGAAGCTGCTTTACTCTCAGGTAATCCCTTCATACCAGCCAAGGTCGGGCGCTTGGGCACAGATCATCGGGCCGTTTCTAGTCATTATTGGCTCGCTTGGTGCGCTATCATGCGGAATACTCCTTGGTGTCGTCGAGGGCGCCGGGGCGATCAAGCTAGCCGTAACCCCTTTCATCGCTGCGGTCTTCGCCGGCTGCCTGATGTTGTGAGCGGGGACTCTGTGCCGAATCATCCCGAACGCATGTCAGATGACGCCGGCTGCCCAGCGGTTGAGGCACACGGTCTCTCGGTTAAGTATCAAGGTGAGGGCCGCCTTGCACTCGAGAATGTGGATTTCGGCCTCGCTCGTGGTAAGGCAATCGCCATAATGGGGCACACGGGCGCCGGGAAATCTACTTTTCTCAAATGTCTTAACGGACTTATTCCCAACTTCCAGCGCGCCGAGATAACCGGCTCGCTAAGCGTCTTTGGGCTATGCCCATCCGAACACGGCGTTGCTGAACTGGCCGGCAAGGTCGGGATAGTCTTTCAGGAGTTCGAGAATCAGCTCTTCTGCACAAACGTTGAACAGGAGGTCGCCTTCGGTCCTGAGAACTTGGGCGTGGACCCAGATGAGATACGCAGGCGAGTCACGGAGTGCCTGGAGGTCGTTGGCCTCTCGGGTTTCGAGGACCGAGAGCCAGCATCTCTCTCCGGCGGTGAAAAGCAGCGCCTGGCTATCGCGTCTGTGCTTGCGATGCACCCGGACCTTTTGCTTCTTGATGAGACAACTACCGACCTGGACCCCGAGGGAAGGGCCGCCGTCTATCGGGTTGTGAGTCAGCTTCGTATTCTGGGAGCCACAGTCGTTATGATCGAACACGAGGTAGAGTCTCTAGTTGATTTTGACGGCATCGCCCTGATGCAACATGGGCGGCTGGGGTCTTCTTTGAGTCCTGGGCAGCTGTGCGGGCAGCCTGACGTTCTCTCTCGCTCTGGTATTCGCCCTCACCAAGTAGCCGAGGCCTGCCAAGCGCTTGGAACCGACGAACTTATGCTCGGCGTCGATGATGCTTACAAAACTATCAGCCATTCGTTCGTGCCCAACCATGCTCGCTACGAGGAGCTTCTGAAGGCTGAGCGCGAAGACGTGATGAGACGGCGCCTTCCGCTGATCGAGGTGCAATCGCTGTCGCACTCTTATGAAAAGGGCAGATTCGCCGTCCAAGACATATCGCTGTCAATCGGCCGGGGTGATTTCGTTGCGCTCGTCGGCCGGAACGGCTCGGGCAAGACCACTTTTGTAAAGCATCTGAACGCTCTTTTGAAGCCAACGGCGGGGAAGGTGCTCCTGCGTGGAAAGAACGTGTCGCGGATGCGAATCTCCGAGGTTGCCAGGGACGTCGGTTTCGTCTTCCAGAATCCGGACAATCAGGTCTTCTGCGAGACGATCGAGCAGGAGGTCCGATTCGGGCCTGAGAACCTGGGCTACTCAGAGAAGCAGATCGAAAGGCTCGTTACATCTGCCATCGAGACGGTTGACCTGGCTGCGAAGAAGAGCTCCGATCCTTTTTGCCTAACAAAAGGCGAGCGGCAGCGCACCGCGATCGCATCGACGCTTGCGTGTGACCCCGAGATTCTGATCTTGGACGAGCCTACTACTGGCCTCGACTATTTTCAGGAGCGGAAAGTGATGTCCATGCTGTCCAGCCTCAACAGTCAAGGTAAGACGGTCATCTTCATAACTCACTCGCTTCACCTCGTGCCGGAGTACGCGAGGCGCGTCATTGCTTTCGTGAAAGGCGGGATCGTATATGACGGGCCGGTGCGAGCTTTCTTCGAGCCGCAGAATCGAGAGTTACTCGCTCAAGCAGGCCTCGTTCCCCCGAAAATCGTCGAGCTCTCGCACCGGTTCGGGATGACGGCGCTGAGCGTCTCCGAGTTTGTTAGTCTTTTCGACAAGAGTGGTTAAGCGGTCGCGATGCACCCACAGACAGCCGTCGGCCAAAGCCTATGGCGGCGGACGATTACACGGATTTCGCAGATTGACCTTGACAAGGGGCATCCCGGCGCAGCTCTGGCCAATCTCAAAGAACTCACCGAGGGGCCCGCGGGCACGCCTGACCTGCCCCCAACCTGACCGATGTCCAACAAGAGATACGGCCTATACAGCCCCCGAATCACGCCTTTTCATAAACTTCATCCGCTCACCAAGCTGATCTGCGCCTCGCTCCTACTTGTATCGCCGCTTGTGATGTCCGACCTTGCGGGCTCGCTGGGCTATCTGGTCGGCCTTCTTATTGTGGTAACGTTCGCCCGGGCCTGGCGCTCGGTAAGGACTGTCTTGCCCATCATCCTGATAATGGCGGTTGTAACGGTTGTCGTCTGGCCGCTATTCTTCAGGAGCGGGGAAGAGGTCGCGAGCTTCCTGGGCCTATCCATTACGAACGAAGGCCTCTTTCGTGGAATCACGATGGCCTCGAGACTGATCTCGCTCGTCCTTGTCGGCGTGGTCTTTCTAACCGTAACCAGGGTCGAGGAGTTTATGGCTGCACTCAGAATGCTGGGCATCCCATTTGTCTTCACGTTCACGCTGATGCTCTCGTTCCGACTGGTGCCGACGTTCATCTCGACGGTCGGCCTAATTCGTGATGCCCAGAAGGCCAGAGGCCACACGCTCGACCAGGGCAATCCCGTGAGGCGCGCGATAAAACACATCCCGTTGATCGTTCCAGTCGTCCTTCACGCGCTCAGAGCAACGGACGTGCTCTCGATGGCGCTCGAATCCCGTGCCTTCGGCAAGAAAGCCAACCGCACCAGCATCCTGCGCCTCAGGCATTCTTGGCGCGACCCGCTGGGTTACGGTGTTGCGGTGCTCGTGCTCGCTGCCGCGATCGCCTGGCGCTACCACTTCTGAGACGGCAATCAATGGTAGCTGGGTGCAGCCGCAGCGTGCCCCCAGCCCCCCCCGCTGCTTCTGCCATACGCTCATTGACAAATAGACCCTGACACGGCACATAATCTCGGACGTGAACCGCCAATTGTTAGAGGACAACGCCCAATGGCTGCTTCAATGCGTTACGAGAGCTCTGATTGGCGGGGAGGGCAGTGGACGGGATTCTGACCATGATGGGCTTGAGTATAAGTCACTCTGCGAGCCCATCGACCGCATAATAGACGGCGAGATTCGGGAGCTCGAAGGAAACGGGTGAGTCTGTCATTATGTGCGGCGCTTGAGCAATGAGGCCCGATTATAGACTAGATGCTGCGACGGGCGTGGGACTTTCTAGAATTCTACGACCAATTGTAATGTGTGGGGCTGGTACTGTAGGATTTGGTGCGGGCGAGCGTTTTTTGTGGACAGCTCCTATATGAGGGAGGATATCCGTGCAGGTTGACGTGGCTACTGAAGAAGTGCTTGTTGATATTGCGGAAACTCTCGGTAGGGCGGGGCCGGTCATAAGGGTAATCCTCTATGGTTCCCGGGCCGCTGGCACTGCGGGAACTGAGAGCGATATCGACCTAGTTATTGTTGAGGCGGGCGCCCCGGACAAGCGGCGCGAGCAGAGGCGTTTGCGGGCTCTGTTGCCGCCCGATTTGCCAGTATGGGTTGATCTCTGGGTGATGGGCGAGGAGCAATTCCAGGAGGAAAAAGACGTCATAGGTGGCCTTGCCTATCCAGCCAACAAGTATGGACGAGTGCTTTATGAGAAGCCGTGAACGGGTGGTTTGGGACCTTGTGCATCAATGGCTTTTCAAGGCCGATAGGGACCTCGAGGCCGCGCGCATTCTGCTCGAAGAGCTCGATCATGATTACGAAGCAGTAGGTTTCCACGCTCAACAGGCAGCAGAGAAGTACCTCAAGGCTCTGCTTATCCGCCATCAGGTGGAGTTTCCGAAGACGCACGACATAAGGCAACTACTTCGCCACTTGAAGCCGGTTGACGCGAGACTCTGCAAAGTGTTTATGGGAGCGACCGATCTGACTGTCTATGGTGTCGAGTTTCGGTATCCGGGAGACTACCCCCCTGCCGACAAGAGAGAGGGATCTCGCTTGCTCGAGCTTGCTGAGACGGTTAGTCGTGGTGTTCTCGAACATCTGAAGATGTATCTGGACGCGGGTCCTCCGGTCTGATAGGCAAGCGATTTCGGGCCAAAACAAAAAAAGCGCCTCGCACCGCTGGGGCACGAGGCGCTTCGCTCTTGCTGTTTAATTGGCGCGTTGCTTATGCGTCGAGGATTTTGTCCACTTCTTCCTTGTCCACGTCCATGGTGTATGGGATGCCAGTGAGCGCTTCGCAGTCCCTGGTCAGGCTAGCGAGGTCATGGCGGGTCATGTGCTCGAGGGCGAACTTCCTGGCACCGGCCATCATCTGCCTGATGCCTTGGGCCAGCCTCTCGTAGTAGGTATAGACGCCGATAGCGCCGGTTGGGATATCGTCAAACTTGTCGCCGTATTCCTCTCTCAGCTTGGGCGCTGTGACGAATATCTCGTCCTTGGAATAACCGAAGCGCTCGATGAACACCGGCAGATCGCCCACCTCCAGCCTCTTGCCTATTGTCTTTCCAACCATCGCTGCCGCCAGCGGTGAACGGGCCATGCCAATTAGTTTGGCGTAAGGCGAACATAGAGCCAGTGCCTTGAATATCTGGTCCTCGAAGGTGAAGCCGCCAGCCAGAGCGATATCTGGGACATACTTACCCTTCTTAGCCAGCCTGTCGCAGAACTGGTATGTTAGAGTGTGAAGCTCAAGCGATGGGATGCCCCACTCGTTCATCATCCGCCACGGGCTCATACCGGTTCCGCCCCCCGCACCGTCAATGGTGAGCAGATCGATGCCAGCAATAGATGAAAACTTGACCGCCCGCGCGAGGTCCGCAGGGCGATAGGCGCCCGTCTTCAGGAACACTCGCTTTGCGCCCGCTTTTCTGAGTTCCTCCACTCTCTTGAGAAAGTCATCGAGGTTGACCATGCCGACTCTTGAATGGCGCTCGAACTCGCGGAATGAGCCGTGGTTGAAGGCATCGATTACCACTGGATCGGTCGGGTCAGGTAAAACAATATAACCACGTTTATAGAGCAATTGTGCCTTTTTCAGGTCCTTGATCTTGACCTCGCCACCGATGTCCTTTGCTCCCTGTCCCCACTTGAGCTCCACGGTCTGGGCGCCGCACTCCCTTATGGCATATTCCTGTATGCCGAGCTTTGTGTCCTCGATGTTCGCCTGAACAACAATGTCCCCATAGCCGTCACGCTGCCAATCGAAGAAGGTCTTGATCCTCCACGCCAGGTCAGGCGCATCGACTACCTTTCCATTCTTGATCGTCGATTCCACATCCATCCCAACGACGTTTTCACCGATGGTGACGATTGTGCCCGCAAGCGCAGAGCCGATGGCGAGTCCCTCCCAGTTCTGCTTGGCGATATTGGTCGAACCAAGCCCCGGTATTACGAATGGGAGCTTGACCTTAATCGGGTTGTTCTTGCCGATCTTCCTCTCAAGCGTCACGTTAGGGAAGAGCGCCTTGTCGCTGTCGGCCTCGATTCCGACGGCTCCCACGGCGGTGCCCATGATGTTAAGGTAGGAATAATCAACTGGGTAATCCTTCTCAGCGGCAGTCGTGATGATGCCAAATGGCTGAGGATAGATCACCTCATGGCCTCGATACGCGGACTTGCCTATCTCGCACATCCCAACGCAGCCGTCGATACAGGTAACACACATTCCACTACTGGGACAGACAGACCCCTCAGTCCTGTTCTTTGAGAGCGTCGCGGCAGTAGCGTTCAGTTTGGTTAGGGTCATTGGTTCCTCCTACAGGTCTCTCGCAAAAACAAACCTATTTTCTTATTGTTTACTCAGCTAAAACTCTAAGCTTCATCTTTCTTTTTCATGTCCGACCGGAACGGCCCCGCCAGCTCACAGGCCGCACATGGGTCAAGGAAACACATCTTATCTTCATAGGTGTCGAGGCACGGGGGTTCCAGGTTCAAGCATCCATTACAGACTGTGGTCTCGGCGTCCGGCCCCTGGCATCGCAGCTCACAGCACGGACATATATACATACACGCGCCGCATTGACGGCAGACCTCTGAGGTCTTGTCGAACGGCGTTGTGATCACCATGTCCTTACCCCTCTGGGCAAAAGCAATTGCGCCCGACATCATCTGCTCGTTACACATCCTCACACAGAGGCCGCAGTGGATACATTCCTCATGTTCCGGCTCGAACCTGCACTGCGTTACGCCAAACTTCGAGGCGAGGTCCTGAATGGTCTTCGAACTTGAAACTGTTGCCAGCATTAACTCTATGATCAGCTTTCTGAGCTTGATTACTTTCTCTGAGTTCGCGCGAACGTAAAGTCCATCCTCCGCGGGATAGATGCACGAACTGACAATTGTTGACCGTGGTGGCTTGCCTATCTCCACAATACAGAGCCTGCAAGCGCCATAGGGAGTCAATCCATCATTGTAGCAAAGCGTCGGAACATTGATCCCCAGGAACCTAATCGCCTCTAAGAGCGTGGTCCCCTTTTCCACCTCCACCTCAATCCCGTCGATCGTCAATTTAGGCATTCCAGCATTCCTTATTGTTAAGCAATATTTATCGCGTCGAACTTGCAGACCTCAGCACACGCACCACACTCAATGCATTTGCCCGTGTCAATGTTGTGAACCTGTTTCTTTTCACCGGAGATTGCACCGACTGGGCAAGCCCTCGCGCACGCACCGCAGCCAACACATTTATCCTCAAGGATAGAGTAGGTAATAAGCGCTTTGCAGAAGCCGGCTGGACATATAGCCTCTCTAATGTGCGCATCGTACTCATCCCTGAAGTAGCGAATGGTGGAAAGGACTGGGTTCGCGGCGGTTTGCCCCAGAGCGCACATTGAGGTCTCCCTGACCATAATCGCGAGCTCTTCGAGCAGCTCAACATCGCCTTCCTTCCCCTTACCCTCGCATATATTTGTCAGTATCTCCAACATGCGTTCAAGGCCCTTCCTGCAAGTGAAGCATTTGCCGCACGACTCGTGGGCAAGGAAGTCTGTGAAATAGCGCGCGACATCGACCATGCACGTCTTCTCGTCCATAACGATGAGGCCACCGGACCCCATCATGGACCCCACGCTTTTGAGGCTCTCGTAGTCTATCGGCATGTCCAGCATCGATTCTGGCAGACACCCTCCCGATGGGCCGCCAGTCTGGACTGCCTTGAACTTTCTACCACCCAGGACGCCCCCACCAATCCCGTAAACGATCTCCCTGATCTTGATCCCCATCGGGACCTCGACCAGGCCAGTGTTGTTGACCTTCCCGACTAGCGAGAATATCTTCGTGCCTTTGCTATTCTCGGTCCCCAGCCCGGCGAGCCACTCGCCGCCTTTGAGAATGATCTGCGGGATATTGGCCCATGTCTCTACGTTGTTGATGTTGGTTGGCTTGCCCCAGAGCCCTTTCTGTGCTGGGAAGGGAGGACGTTGCTTTGGCCTTCCGACGTGTCCCATAATGGACTGCATAAGCGCTGACTCCTCGCCGCAGACGAACGCACCTGCGCCTCGCACGACGGACAGAGTGAACTTGAGGTCACTGCCAAGGATGCCCTCACCCAAGAGCCCATTCTCTTCCGCCTGTTTGATCGCCTTCTTGATGCGCTGCACCGCAAGAGGATACTCGGTCCGAACGTAGATGAAGCCTTGCTCCGCACCGATCGCCTTGGCCCCGATAATCATCCCCTCGACGATCGCATGCGGATCAGCCTCTAAGACACTTCTGTCCATGAACGCTCCGGGGTCCCCCTCGTCCGCATTGCAGATCAAATACTTCGGGGTCCTGGGTTGCTCT
>DATLAJ010000124.1 GCA_035527515.1 bacterium | reverse complement strand
CCGTTTTTCGTCATCGCCTCGGCCTACTTTTGGGTTGTCGCAGCCAAGAGGACGAGATGGTGGCCATTCGGACTGTTCGCATCCCTCACACTTGCGCTCGCCTTCTACTCGCACTACTGCGCCGTCCTCTGGATCGCCTCGCTGCCGCTTTCGATGCTCGTGATGGCGCGTTCTCGTAGGGGCGATTCACGAATCGTCCCCAATCTGTTTTGGCTTGATCTCAAAACGCTTGCGGCCTCGTTTGTGCTCATCAGCCCCTGGCTTATGGTTTTTCTTGACAAGGCCACAACCACGGTCTCAGTGGCCGACTTCTGGATACCCAAACCGACGGCCAAGACACTCTTAATAAGCCTCGAGAACATGCTGGCAGGATTCCAGGCCCCGTCGATACCAGGCCTTCTGGCAACAGCTCTTGTAACGGCACTGGCTGTTCTTGGCCTCGGCGCAGCACTGATTCGCGGACCGAGGCGCGGGGTATTGCTCGTGGCTGTGAACGCCTCGCTGCCCATCGTTCTTGCCTTCGCTATCTCGAGGCTCGCCAAGAACTCCATATACCTTGACCGCTGCCTGATCGCATCAGCGGTCTTCCTTCTTGTCATGGCGGGTTATGGGATGTCCCTGCTGCGCAAGAAGGCCGCCTTTGCAGTCATGCTGGCCACCGTCGTCCTGCTCTCATTCTCGCTTGTGAACCACTATCGCAACGTCATCCCCGACGTGTCGCACTGCCCCGGCGTGCGGCCGCGCAAGGAGTTTCGGCAGGCCGCCGACTTCGTCAGGCAGAACCTCCTGAAGGGCGACCTGGTCGCACACACTTGCAGGAGCTCCCTGGCGCCATTTATGGTCTATCTTGCGAGCGAACAGCGACAGATCGTGCTCGCTGCGAGCAGTGAGCACCGAGTTAGGGTCATGCAGAAGTACCCATACAAGGGACTTTGGAGCAGCAGGCTATCGCAGGCGACGCTACCTATCGCCGTTTACGACCTCCCTCCGGGCTACAAGAGGCTAGTCCTCGTTGCTAGCGAGTGGGACATCGGAAAGGGCGACTTCTACTCGCAAGAGAAGGCCCGTATCAAGCGTTTCCTCGACCGCAAATACCCTCTTCTCATGTCCAAGAAATTCTACGGCGCTCCGCTTTACTTCTATGACCTGACGCGGCCCGTTGCGACGAGCCAGCCGAGCTCTCTAGCAGGTGAGCAAAAACCGTGAACCTGAAAGCGCTCATAAAAAACTCCTACGCCGTTCTAGCGGACAGGGCGACACAGAACCGGGCATTCTGGGCCGCATTTCGCCTGGCTCGCGACCTGCGGCTTCTCGTCGAGCTGCTGTTCCCTCAGCGGTTCTTCAGAAGGACGATTGCCGTGGCCGATCCTCTGAATGGCAGGCGAGCCTCGTTCAGCCTTTGGGGCAACGCAAGCGGAGTTTGGTATCTATCGCGCTGCCTCGAGCGGTCAGGGCTTTCTGTGCAAGAAGTAGATGATTCAAACCCGGCAAACGCACGGCCATCAATCAGCTTCGTTTGGCATAACTGCGCCGTGTCTTGGAAATTCAGACGCAACGGATGGCTGGTCCTCCCGGGCCAGGTGCGCTCGCGAGTGGACCTCTCTGCCGGCATGGACGCCGTCCGAGCTCGCTTCCTGCGCAGCGCAAAGGCGGCAGTCCGAAGCATCAAGAATCAACGACTCACCTATCATATCGTCCCGTGCGACGAGGTTCTCCGGCGATTCTACGACGAGATGTATCTTCCCTATCGAGAGGTTCGGTTCGCTGGCAATCCGATAGTGAAGGACTTTGAATCGGTGCGCAGGTTCGCAAAAGGCTCCGTCATGCTTGCCGTCACGGATTACCATGTCAAGCCCCGCCCGAAGCTAGAAGATATGCTGGGCGCACTCATCCTCCGGCGGAACGGCAGCAACGCAACTGCCGACTTGCCCGGCCTAAACGGCGACCCGCTGGCTGCGCTCGAACGAGGCGTGGTCGAGGCGCTGTATTACTTTTCGCTTGAGTGGTGCCACTCTCAAGGCATCGAGACGCTCGATCTGGGCCAGAGCCATCCATTCCTCGATGACGGCATACTCCGCTTCAAGACGAAGTGGGGCGCAATGGTTGAGGCCAGCCAGACTGGCGTGCACAATCTCGCAGTTCGCTTCTTGGACAACGGCTGGCTCGGCAAGCATCTACTCGCGAATCATCCGCTGATCCTCAATTGCAGCCGCCAACGGGCAACTGCCAACCGCCAACCGCCAACAGGAAATCTTATTGGCCTGGCACACCTGCCGGCCGATGAGCTCTCCTATCGGGCCTTACGAAAGACCAGGCGGAGCCGAATGATAGACGGCCTACAAGAGCTCGTGGTCGTTTCAGACCCCAACTCGCCCCAGGACGCGCAGCGACTGGCGGGGCAGTTCCCTGGTGTTAGGTTTCTCTCTTGTTACGACCTACGCTACCTGGCCGAGGCGGTCAACTCGCTGTCTCGCTGACGGCGTGCGGCCACCTGTGGGCGCGAAAGGCGGTCATATTAGCTGGAGCAACCCGTCGTCTATGCCGAGCTCGGCAAGCGTGCTTTCGAGCGGAGCGCCCGTCGCTGGGTCTATCCCAGAGAGCTCATAGAAGTGAGAGAGTGCAGCCTGAAACTCGTCTGGCTTTACGCGTTCCCCCCGGAATCTGCCCCCCGGCATCGGCTCCGAGTAGCGAGCAGGCAGGCCATCGAGGTTCTCGCCGCCGGTGCGCCTGGCAATCCACAGCCGCTCAATCGCGCCGATCCTTTCTCCGACCTTCTCAAGGTCCTTTGATGTGAGACCGAGCCCGCAGGCGGCGTTGACATACTCCGTCAGCTCATCAAACCCCAGAAGCTCGGGGCTGTTGAATTGGATGATGAACCTACAGATGCCGATGGCGTCAGACACCGCAAACAGAGATTCGGTCTGCCGGACCATCTCGGCCTTCCCCTCGTAGGACGTGGGGTCGGGCGAGACCCGAGCGCCGAATATCTTTCGCAATTGTCTAGCGCTCAGATTCAGCGCCTCGAGCGTCGGCCGGGAGCGAAGGTGGTCTGCGCCTCGTGTTGACGTCGCCACGCCGAGCGCAAAGCCCTTGTGGCCGCGAACATCGACCGCGTCCGACTGAGGCAGTCGTTTCGACCAGATCATGGCCTCGTCCACCACGTCGCCGAAATGGCTACGCATCGCCCGAGCGCCGTCGGCAAGTAACGCTCCGAGGTTCTCTCGCCGGGCTGTGGCCTCGATCAGCTGCATGATGACATCCGTATCGCCCCAGTTGAGGCGCAGTCCGCCCGTGTCCCTCTCGGTGATGACGCCCTTTTTGAACAGCTCAATCGTGGCCGCTATGAGGTTGCCAGCTGTGCAGGAATCTATGCCGAGCCGATTGAGCCTGTCGTTAATCGCGAGAATCGCGTCCAGGTCGGTGATGCCGAGGACCGGGCCGATGGCGCCCAGCGTCCCGTATTCGATTCCGGGACCCTCGATGCCAGCGTATTTCCCATCAGGGATTCTGTAAGTGTGCTGGCAGCGCACCGGACATGAGAAGCAGCCGGTTCGGCGGACGTAATACCGCTCAACGAGCCGTGAGCTGCGGAGCGCGTTGCTGCCCTCAAGCGGCGTGGATGTGGCGTTCTTGGTTCTTATTATCCCCATGCGGCTGTGCAGGTCATAGAGGAATGGCGTGCCGCGCTTGGCGAGATGTTTCAGGACATCAACCCTCTTTAAGGCCCGCAGGAAGCGCCTCGTCAGCTGGACGAAGGCATCTGGATCGAACAGCTCGGACGCCATGTCTCGCGGCTTGCCGGTTGCGACAATGGCCTTGATCCGCTTTGCGCCCATGAGGCAGCCGAGGCCTGTTCTGGAAGCTGCATGTCGCCCGCCTGTCCTGACCTGCGAGAAACGAACCAGGTTCTCGCCAGCAGGCCCGATGAGCAGCGCTTCAGAATCTCGACCGAATCGCGACTTCACTGCCTCCTGCGCGTCGTACGTGTCCCTGCCCCAGAGCCATGCCCCGTCCTCGACCGATACGTCGCCACCGTCCAACACGATGACGCCGGGGCCTTCGAGCTTCCCGGTGATGACCAGGTGATCGAAAGCAGTCCTACGAAGCGCCGCGCAGAAGTGTCCGCCTACGTTAGAATCCCCGAGCAAGCCCGATTCGGGCGAGATGCCGGAGACTGACGTTCTCGCAAGCGAGATGCCGGGGATGCCGGAGAGAAGGCCATTGCCGATGATGAGCGGTGCGTCGGGTCCGAGCGAGTCCAGATGCGGTTTGGCGTATTTGAGCAGCGCCAGCATGTTGATTCCGCGCCCGCCCAGCAGCATTTGACGGGCACTCTGCGGTATCTCCCGAGACCTAGTAGTTCTCGCTGAAAGGTCAATGTAGGCGACCTTCCGTATGGCTGAAGCTCCTTGCATGCCGTTTCTCCGTGATGTGGCGAAACCCTCGACGGGTTAGCGTGAGGTTAGCAGGCCAGCCCCCTATGCTCAACAGGCACTCTGCAATCGGCTAGCGGTTCGCCCCCTCGTTTTTCCCGGACTACATTGCCCGTAGCAGTTCCGAAGGCCTTTGACGTTGCGACGGTTGATGGGCTCTACGCCAGGGCGTCAATCAACGGCTAGCTCGGATGCATCTGAGTAGGAGAATACTTGGACTCCGCTCGTCGGGGTGAGGTGTGGAATCAGGTCCGTTCATTCATAATATCGGGCGTTTCGATCGCAAACGGCGCCTTGTCCTTATACCTCTTCCAGATCACCTTCGTGTTAGCCCATCGGTCTCCCCATCTGTATCCTCTGACCAACTGAAAGGCGATTATGAAGAGCGCAAATGGCACAATCAGTGGAAGATTCCTCTTGGACGAAACAGTGCGACCGGCTCGCTCACCGGAGGTCTCGTCAATGACATAAATCCCCATCGCGGCTTTTCCGGGCGATACGCCCCTGAAACCGTCTTTGATGAGGAAAGTTGCCCCGTGCAACCAGATCAGAACGTTTAATGCGACACGGATTAGGTCTTGAGGCGCGTGAAAGACTCTTAATGCAGTGTCAATTCCGTATGCGAAAAAGCGAAAAAGAAGGATCCAGAGAATACAATCAATGAGAAAAGCAAACTGTCTGCGATTGGCAAAGCGATAGTAACATCTCCTGCAGACGTAATGCCCATATAACTTCCTGTAGTTGGGCTGCCTTCTGGGTTTATCACTCCCACAGAGCGGACAGGCACAGCGGTGGGTTTGCGAATCATCCTTCTTCATGTCCGTCAGCTCCCTCATGTTGGGCATATAATATCCCCATGTTCTCTACAAGCGCTCTGTACCTCCCGCCGAGCAGGGCCTCTCCGATGATATATGCCCCGCAGGCCGCCTCCTTCGCAGTCTTTGAGAGCTTTTGCACCTTAGTTACTGGGGCATACTTGCTCAATCTGCGGACGAGCTCTTTCTTGATAGATTCGTAGTTGGTCAGTCGGCCAGAGATGATGATCTCTTTCGGATGGGGGGCGGCGACTATGATTGAGGCGACGTCCTTTTCGATGCTCTCTGCGAGAAGTGTGAGGGCCTCAGGACAGTTCGCAAGTTCGTCTGGCGCAATTGCGCCGCCAGCGAAATCCCTTATACCTCCCTTAAAGACCACCTCTTGCGTTATCGGTGGTTTTAGCCTGATCGCGATCTCGGCGTCCATTCCACCGCATGCAATGAATCCCAGGCTGCCGTTGGTGCCACCTATACCGTCAACGATTCTGCCGTCTTCGACCACCATGACGGCAGTGAAAGCATATCCTACCTCCAGATAGACAAAGGATGCCTCGTTGTATCCAATGCCCAACCGCTCTGATTGGTCCTTGATGCCAAGCGCTACGCAGCACACCTTGTCCGCGGTTCCCATGTCGAACTTATTCCATTTCCTGTAACGCGGGACGGTTGAGAGATGAATGACGCCAGGGGTGAAGTAAACGGGCAGAGCCTTTGCCTTCATCTCGACAAGTAGCTTCTTTATCCCCTCGTTCACGGCCAATTGCGTGTCCAGAGGGATCATCTTTGCGATGTCCTTGTTTGTCATGTCCGCGATTCTTTTCAGGGGAATTCCGTAGCCCGATGGGCCCACAACAGCATCCCACGGTCCTAGTCCCTCAAGTCTATCGAGCAGGATTCTCGGGTTTTCCAGGATATCCGCCGAGTTGATTGCTTCGTCGATTATGACCCGCCGGTCGTCTTCCATTCCGAAGAGGTCGAAGCTGTATGTTCCGGGGTCTATTCCTACGACTCTCATGGCTGAACTCCCTTCAATGGGCACGAGGGGTCTGAGGCTGTCCAGCTTCCGGTCAGAGCGAACGTCCTTGACCTGCACCCTCCGCATTCATATAGATAATTGCACTCACTGCACGGCGATTCTCTGTTCGACAGATCAGTTATCTCCCTTACAAACTCCGAATGTTGCATCTTAGCCCAAATCTCGCCGAGTGGTCGTTCCCCTACATTTCCCATTACAACGGGGGCGAATGTGCACGGCTTAACGTCGCCGTTTGTTTCAATGAACATATACTCTCCGAAAACGCAGCGAGAGATCTCTGGAACAACGATGCCATTCTCAGCGTCTGTCGAGAATCTAATGTTACGTTTCTTCAAGAATGGCTTAAAAAATGGCTCATCGACGTAAACATCCATTTCGTGCGTTTTCTGGAGCTGGATGATTGAGGAAAAGAGCGCCTCATATTCTCCGCTGCTCAAGGCATACTCGCCGTAGTCCTTGCAAGGCTTTAATCCTAGAATCGTGATCTTGGAGTATCCTATCTCCTTCACGAATCGGAATAGCTTGCCGATCTGCCTGTGGTTATGCTTCCCGACCGTGACGGGACAGGAATCGAGGATACGATACTCCGCTGCGAGGGCGACTGCTCGCTTCAGCCGGTCAAAGTTGGCGCCCTTTCTGGTCTTCTCATAGCTCTCCTTGTCCGCGCCGTCTATGCTTATCATGAGATTGACGTCCAGGTCGGCGAGTTTTCGTGCGGCCTGTCTGTCGAGCAACATACCATTGCTGATAAGATAGACCTTCACGTCATTCCTACGAAGGATGTCAATCACCTGAAGCAGCTCGCCTCGCAGGAGCACCTCTCCACCCTCCAGAATAACCCACCTGGGCTTGAGAGAAGGTATCTCTTCAGCCACTCTCAAGAGAGTCCTGCCGTCAAGCTCCTCCGCCGCCATGCCTCTGCAATGCAGGCACTCAAGGTTGCATCTATTCGTGATCGCCCAATCAATGAAATAAGGAGTGCTCACACACACGCCTGAGCGACAAAGATCATCTCGGGGGAATCGTCGGTCAGGGGCGACCTGTCGAAGTTGCCGAAGAGGTCAACGATCTCAAAGCCGCAACGGGCGAGGAGATGTTCCACCTCGTAGCGGAAGAAGTAGCGGAAGCGAAAAGCCTGCACGAGGCGCTCGGTTCTGCCGTCAGGGTGGGTTACGTAGAAGATTATCTCCACGTCGTTGTATTGTTCCGGCCGGTGGAATGCGACGACGCGGTTTGTGCGCCTGAGCTTCCTACCGTCCGGAAGCTCGAATTCGGGCGTGTCCTCAACCTCATTCAGGTATTTCGGGTTATTGATGCGTTGGGGATGGGTCTGGAAGAGCTCTAAGCTAAACCGGCCGCCCGGCAGGAGATGCCTGCGAACGCAGTCAAGGCAAAAGAGCTGCTCTTTGACGGGTATCAGATGTGAAAAAGATCGGAAGGGCGCGGTTATGAGCGAGAATCTCTCCTTCAGATCGAAGTTGGTCATGTCTCTCTGCACGGTTGTTACGCGCTTTTGCACGTCATCGGGTTGCTCCAGCAGATTTTTCCGGCATGTTGCGAGCATACTCTCAGAGATATCCAGCCCGACGATCTCGCATCCCGCCTGTGCAGTCGGGATCAGTATCCTGCCCGTTCCGCAGCCTAGTTCCAGCGTCTTGCCGCTCGCTAAGCGCGCTGCATCGACATAGAAATTCCTGTCCGCTCTCTTGGCATAACCCGGAACTAGATCGTAGTATTCCGAGAGGAAGGACTCGTATTCATAGACATTGGATCTTTTCATTGCTCACTGTCGCCTTTCCGTGATTGGGCTGCGGTTACATTCTCTAATCCGCAGCATTCTGCCATGAGCTACCCCGCCTTGGCTACCAGCTTCCGCCAAGCGAAGACTACGAAGATCGCGCCCAACCCACCGTAAAACGCCCATCGCGACTCTGCTATCCCCAACATCCAGCCATTCACCCAACAAAAACCACCACTGGTTGCATCTCACCACCACGTAACGACCCATTCCTGCAAAACTGCTGCGTCGCCCGCAAAAGAGTTGACTCAGATCGGTAGCGTTGTTAGGCTTGTCGTTCGATTATTCTGGCAAGGTTGATTTTGGATACCCATATCAGATATTTTTGGGATAGACAGGAGAGAGTAGTATGAGAGTGTCGCGGTTTTTGGCTGTGGTCTTCATGTTGGCGTTGTTTTTTGGTGCATGGACTAATCTTGGTCTGGCCGACCAAACGCAGTTTACGCTCAAGTATTCCTGGCCGAGGCTTGATGTCGAGAGGATGCCGGCATCCGCGATGGAGCCCGAGGGTGGCGTAGGTGCATTCGAGGCAAGCATCAACGTATGGCAGGACCGGCTCGGCCTGTTGACTTCGTTTGAAATGGGCGAGTTCGAGTTTCATGGGATATCTGGCACCCATATTGTCTCTCCTGGGACAGCGGCCCAGCGTGTTTATGACTACGACTCTTATACAGATGTCGTGAAGGGCGTTTTCAACTGCGACATGCGTATCTATTTGGGCAACTTCTTCCGACGTTGGTCGGAGGCCGAGCTCAAAGTGCTGCGAGATATGAATCTCGCTGTCGTCCTTGGCTGGAACTGGCAGCACTACAAGTTTGACCGGAACGTAGTGGACATCAACGTAGTAGGTCATCCAAACGAGGAAGCAGATAAGAGCCTCCTGCCCTGGAACGAGGCAACTGGCTACGCGGTGGACCACGGCGGCGCCTACAAGATAGTTGCCAGTGGCCCCGAGCTCGGCTTCTCTCTCGACTGGTCCCCCTTTGAGGAATCGAAGACAGATGCGCTCAAGCAGATTGGTATGCACTTCTTGAGCAGGTTCTCGCCGGGCATCCTTAGAGCCCATTTCTACGGGGTCAAATGGCAGAACAGCCTGGAGAGCATATCCGGAGCAGATTGCGAGGCCGGCGTAACCTACGATTTCGCGAAGCTCCTTGACCTGAAGGGCGGTCAGAGCCTTACGGCGGGGCTTGGCGGCAACATGCGACTCCTGAGCGGACACGGCTTCAACAGAATAACCTCTTACGGCGGGCTGTTCACCGTAAGCTATGGGATGAAACACACCTGGTAGAGAAGAAGCCCCTGGCGCGCCCGTAGCTTGGGCTATGCTCGACTAGTGGACGAACGAGGGCTGGACCGGTGTTGCGCCTCGGCAAGTTTGGACATCGACCCGGGACGCTGTTTACCGTGGTCGTCTGTTTGGCGGCGACTGTCTTTGCGTTCTATGTAGCCAGCGTTGCGTCTCTACCGCTTGGGGGTCTCGTCAGATTCGTCCCTGATGACGCTTTCTACTATCTGAAGATCGCCCAGAATACTGTTGCAGGTCGCGGGCCAACGTTCGATGGCCTCAGCCCTACCACCGGCTTCCACCCTCTCTTCATGCTGCTAATCTTGCCCATCGCTGCCATCTTTGGGAGTTCGCCTGAGATGGCTATCCGCGTGATAGTTCTGCTCTGCGCGACCTTGTTTCTGCTCTGCGCGGTGGTCTTATGGCGCATCATCAATTCGCTTGCGGGCCGCGGGGCGCAAGCTATCGCTTTCGCGGCCGCCGTCACGGCACCTTCACTCGTGTTTGTGAGCATCGGCGGGCTCGAGACGGCGCTTGCGCTCCTATTGACACTGATCGCTTTGTCTCTCTTCGTCAAAATGGCGACGGCCGAGGCCGTGCGCGAAAACAAATCTCTCCTGCTGGGGTCAATAGTGGGGTTTGCGGTCCTCGCCCGAACAGACAACGTCTTTCTGATTCCGGCCTTCATCGTCGGTTTCCTAGCCACAGGGCCTCGGTCCAGGCGTTTGCTGCACTGGCGGAATCTCTCGCTTTTTGTCTTGCCTCCAATTATGGCGACGCTCGGAGTTATGACTTGGTGCTACTTGAGCACGGGAACGCCATACCAGTCAAGCGCTGCGGCGCTTAGCATCACATCTCAACTCGGCGTCAATTCAACTCACAGCGGTATTTCTGAGCTGGCCCAGTCATCCGCCGACATCGCAGGCAGTTTTGTGGTCATGGCGTTTCAGACCGCGGGCCTGCCGGTCTTCATCGCCGTGCTAGCGTTCGTAGCGCTGATCTTCGCCTCAATGTTCTCGGAGCTCATCCATGTCGGCAACCTGCTGAGGCGGGCTCGCCTCTTACTGCCACTTCTGGTCCATTCGTTCCTTTTGGTGGCGTTTTACGCTGTCTGGCTCCGCCGCTGTCAGCTGTGGTATCTCGTGCCCGCATCGATGGCCGCAATTGCCGTCTGCTCGCTGTTGTTAGTCGGCCTCGCTGAGAGCGTGAGCGAGATTTGGCCACGGCACGCGGGGCAAGTGGGAACGGTCCTGAAAGCAGCTATTGCCGTCGCGATAATCGTGGCGGGGCTGGTCGAGGCGCCTGCGCTTCTTTCAACGGGCCTTTATCCCTGGCAGCCGGAGATGTTACGGGCGGCCAGAGCCGTGCAGGAGCACATTCCGACGGGAGCCAGGCTGGCTGCCTTCAACGCGGGTATGCTTGGCATGTTCCTCGACACAACGGTGATCAACCTCGATGGCGTTGTCAACAATCGTGTGCTCCCGTTTCTGGCAAGCCGGAATCTCGACCAGTACTTGGCGAAGGCCCGGATAGAGGGAATTTTAGACTATCAATACAGCTTCTACAGCTTTGCTGGGGCGACAACGCGGGCGGGCTATCCGGGCTTCGATCTCGTAGCAGAACTGCCTGGCACGTGGAACGGAACCAACATCTGGGCTTGCAGGAGGAGGCGAGGAGGGTTCGTGGAGTCATCGATCGTTCGGCCGGTCTCCGGCTTTTACCCGCCGGAGCAATGGGTGGACGGCGATTTTGAGTTTCGATGGTCTGAAGGAGATTCTTCGAGGCTCTCCATCCTGCCCGCAACAACGGACGCTGACCTTGAGCTTGTCGTGCTCGCCTATCCGCTCGAGGTCGCCGGGCATTGTGGCCAGAGCGTTACGGTGGAATTGAACGGCGCCGCCTTGGGGAGCGTCAAGATGGCGTCAGGTTGGCACAGATACGTCCTGGGCCTCCCCGCCGGCAAGCTCGTGCCCGGCCCAAACACGCTCACGTTCCGCTACGGATATACGCTCTGTCCTGCCACAGACTTCAACGGCGGGGGAAACGATAGACGCAATCTGGCTGTCGCGTTCCGAATGTTCCGTTGTCAGAGAAAAAAACGCTCGATAGCTATCGCTGCTCCGTCGTCGTTGTTCCGGGGCACGAGCAGGTCAGCAGAATCCTTCACCTCTTGCAGAGCGTTCTCAACGGCTATCCCCAATCCTGCGTTCCGCAGCAAGCCGCAGTCGGAGATGTCGTCTCCTATCGCAACTATCTCGCCCCTGGCGATGCCTCGACTCTTTGCGATGTGCCAGACCGCCTGCCACTTCTCACCAAGCGGATTGAGGACCTCAAGCGCGCTTGCTCCGATCGTCAAGTTCCTCACAACGTGGACGTTCAGCTCACCACTTGCAGCGAGCTTGCGCAGCGCCTCGTAGGCTGGGGTAAGCCTCTCAAGCGACTCCATGACGATAAATTGGATGATCTTGTCGGCGGGCGCCTCTCGCAGATCATCAAGCTCGAGAAGGAAGGCCGCGTTGCGAGAGACATAAGCCCGGTGGAAGCGGTTTGTGTCGCGTCTTGCGCAGTAAAGGTCGATCCCGTCCTCGAAGCAGTCCACGTGGAGGACCGGGTCGAGGCCAAAACGCGATAACAACTCGACGACGGGCACGAAATGCTGCGTTGGGAAGAGATTCTTGAGCACAATGTTGTGCTGCGGGCAGTTCCTGACGGCAGCGCCGTTGTTGTAGGCGACCGGAATGGAGCGGCCTATCTGCTCTACCATGGAAATCACCGTGCGGTAGCGCCTCCCCGTGCAGAATACGACTATTGCGCCGGCGTCAACGGCGGTGCGTAGGGCCGAAATGGCCCTCGAGCTGATCTTCTTGTCGTCCGTCAGAAGCGTGCCGTCGAGGTCGAGCGCAAGTAGCTTGAACTTCATCTCTCTCACTTTTTGGTTCGCGCTTTATGAGCAGTGGAACGCCGCAATGTCTTTAGGTTTTACCACAGATGCGTTTTGAGACAAGGAGCTCTTGCTCCGGGGCACGATGCACTCATCGGTCAGGATTGTCCTCGCAGACTCGATGAGAACATAGTCAGCCCTATGCGACCGGCCCCGGGAGCGAATCTTTGCAGCCGCTAAAGTTTGCTCCCGAAATTGACGAAATCTTGAATGAATGGGTGGCCATCTTGGCTCGAGCATAAACCGCTCGACCAATGCTTTATTGTTCGCTTGAAACGGGGAAACCGTGGGCAGGATATCGAGACTACAAGTCGTCGAGCGCGTCGCCGGAGGAGCACAGCTTTCGGGGATGAGCTTATATGGCATAAACCTGTCGGACCTCCAGCTTTCTGGACTGGAGTTCAGAGGCACAAACCTGTTTCGCGTCAACATGCAGGGCGTTGATGCGTCCGGCTCGGACTTCATGGATGCCAATCTCTCCCGGGCCAACATATCTCGGGCCAGTTTCCACAGGGCGAACCTGGAGCGCGTGAACTTGTTTGCGGCCAACGCTTCCGAGACGGATTTCAGCCAGGCGATGCTTAGCGGCGCAAGGATGGGGCGCGGCGTTTTCAGGATGGCGAAATTCGTTCAGGCTGACCTTAGGCGGGCGGAGCTCGAACGGGCAGACCTGTCAGAGGCGGACCTATCTAAGGCGATGTTAGGCGCCGCGATGCTTGGCCGGGCCAAGCTCATCGGATGCTCACTCGCAAGCTCGAATCTAGCGCACGCGTTCCTAAGAGAGGCGAACCTGTCCAAATCAAACCTCACCGGCGCTGACCTGACCGCAACCGACTGCAAGAGCGCCAATCTCTCGCAGTGTGCTGCGAGCTATGCCAACCTGCGCCGTGCAAACCTAACCGGCGTCAACATGCAGAACATAATCCTCAACGAGGCGGACCTCAGGCAGACAAGCGCCGAGAACGCAATTATCAAGAATGCGATTCTTGTGGGGGCAGACCTGAAGAACTCGGACTTCTCGGGCGCCAACTTCCAACGTGCGGAGCTGGCCTTTGCCCAGCTGGACGGATGCAACTTCGCCGGTGCGACCTTCCAGGCCGCTAATCTTGCCGAGGCGTCGGGTTGGCACAAAGCCGAGTGGAGGGGGGCGGTCTTCAACTCTGCAAGCCGTCTGCCGCCGGGCTTCAAGGACCTAGTTGATGGCGTGATCTTCATCTGAGAGCCTTTTTTCAGGGCCAGGCATCATTCAGACGTGTCCGACGGGTCAGACTTGTCAAGCCGCACCTACGTCCAGGGCAGGCATCCATTCAGGGGAAGAATCGCATACGGGTGCTGGCCGGGATTCGCAGGTTTCCCAGTAATCAGATTGGAGCGGGGAACGTTGCGGCTGCCTCGCGGATGGAGGGCAGAAGCTCGTGCCCGAAGGGCAGACCATGGGTAGCCGCAGGCGTAGCCTGACGGTGCGAATAAACGCCACAATCCCCTTTTCTAACCTCCCCGTTGCGTTGCACGCACGGGCTACCCATGGTATCCCCTGTCGGGGATTACAGCCTGCACCCCTCGTTCGCACCCGTTAGCTGAAAGAAGCAGCAACTCGGCCGTCGACATGAACTCCCGTGCCTATCTGGCAGCCAGCTTCAGAGCTCAACCTCAGAAA
>DATLAJ010000123.1 GCA_035527515.1 bacterium | reverse complement strand
GTAATCGTCGTGTTTTGACCGTTTGTCAGCTGGGCTCAGCCCCGATCCGTCCACGACCTCTTGGATTCTCTCCGTAAGCTGCTGCTCTGGTGTGTTTGCGTAGAGCTCCAGTCGAGGACGAAGCGTCTCGATTCGCTGGATGATTGGCATGAGCCATTTGACAACCTTCTTGTGCGGATAGACCGTAAACAGTGAGGAATCGGCGCCGAGAACCCCCGGTTGGCCAGCCTCCAGCGATAGCGACTCAACCGCGTCTCGCTGCCACAAATAGCTCTGAGTCGCATCGATAATGCCGAACTCAGGATCAATCCCCGCCTCGAGCGGGAACCGCTGGAGAACCGAGGCGCAGAATGAGTGGATTGTGCCGATGTTCGAGTGTCGCATTGCATCCCGGGCTTGGCGCCAATCAGCGGCAAGTTGACCCGGGACGGCTGCTGTGTCCAGGGCATTTTTGAGGAGAAGCCGAATCCTTGTCCGCATCTCGGCCGCGGCCTTTTCAGTAAACGTTATGGCCACTATGGAGGACAGGTTCTCCGCGAGAGACTTGCGGGTCTTGCGCTGAAGCGACGACTTGAACGATTCGATGAACCTCGCAACGAGCACAGTTGTTTTGCCGGACCCTGCTACCGCGCGAAGCACGACATTACCGCGAGAGAAGGTCGCATCCCTCTGGCTTGCCGTTAGTCTTTGGATGAGCTGAGTATATTGATTGCTCACAACAAGGTGGTTCCCATCCTATAGCGCACTTGACCCCAGACGGGGTCTTCTACATACTGTCCTAAAATCGCACCAGGAGCACAAGCGGTCGTTGTCGTTTTTGGGACGGGGTGGGAATGACCCAGCCAGAATCGACCTAAGAACTCCAGAAACCACGAGAGGCAACTCCCGCACTGCTGCTTCAAGCTCATCCTTCTTTGAATAGTCTCTCATCCTCACCCCCTCCGTTTCCGAGAGGACGTAATAAGCTGCTGTCGCGTCGCATCGAAGTGCCTGGCCAATTGCTGCAACGTAGATGGGCAGCTGGAGCGAAGTTCCCTCCCTTATCTCCTTCGGTCCGGGGATGGTCCCTGTCTTGTAATCTAGCACCCGGTATATCCGCTGCCCCCCATCCGTCCGCATGTCCACGCGGTCAATGACCCCGTTGACCGCAACCATCTCCTCGCTTCCGTCAACCTCACACCGCAATAGCAGTGGCTCAGGCGAGAGAACTTCACCGGACCGGCCATGCCCCGTGACGGGGCCGAAAGAGGCCTCGAGAAGCGTGGGCTCGAAGCTGCTCTCATCGGCTGCCTCGCTCTCGATGAAGGCGTCGAGTAATCCCTGTTGCCCTAGCAGCAAGGAAGATACTCTCTCAGTTGGGGCGCCAGGAGGAACCCACAGTGGGATATGCTCCGTGGCGATCGCCCGGACCCGACTGCGAGCAGCGTCCCGGTTCTGCAACGTTACCCTCTCGATTGTCCCGTCAGGGCGCCTGCGGCCCCGGTAGAATGAGCACAACACCTTGTGGAGCAGCGTCCCAAGGTCCTTGGCCGCGATGTCGGCATCAAATTCATCCTCTGGTTTCAGCTTCAGAATTCTGCTGGCGAAGAACTTGAATGGGCACGTCAAGTAGTCATCAAGAGCCGCGCGGGAGACGTAGAACACACGGCGGCCGTGCGCCTGGGAGAGCTTCTCGTCCGTCAGGAGCTCGCGAATCTGGCCTCGCCACTGTTGGGAGATTACACCGTTCAATTCCGGCCCATCTCCAACCTGCGGAAGCGCTGACTGGACCCGTCTGATGATCCCGCGCGGGGTCGCATACGCTCCGGACGGGTCGGAAGAATCCTGTCCAAGTACCGTCAGGGCCTCAGGCAGGAGCTCTTTTGGGTGCTGCGATGGATTGCCACGCGCCAAAGAGCCGAGGGCGGCCTGCAGCTCTGTTGAGGCGTATGCACGGCCTCTGGGCATCTCGACATCCTGCCACCTCTGGGGCGCAATGCCGGCTGCGTCCTGTATCTCGAGAAGGGCTGTTGCGGGCAGGGAAGGCTTTTCATCGACGCTGCTAGGATAGGAAAACCACACCCGGCCGGACGCGCTCATAAGTAGAGCGTGCACGAGAAACTTGCTCTCGGCGACTTTCTCGTCAATGGCAGGGAGACCCAGCCGGGCTCTCGCCTCCTTCGGGAGGAAAACGTCCGCCCTGGTCGGTCCCGGGAAGCCCGTTTCGGTCAGGCCGCCGCAGAAGAGATAGTCGCAATCGGCGAGCCATGCTTCCTTGATCGGCAAGAGCCGGACACCTTTTGACTCCCTTGAGGTCGAGACGTAGGCATGTTTCAGCCCCATGAGAAGACCGGAATAGAGCATCCGAGGCGAGGCTTCTGACGTTCCCGCCGCCGAAAGGCCCAAGCAGACCTCCTCGATCGTCTTCACGAGCTGCGAAAGGGCTTTAAGTTCAGCCTGAAGCGAGCTGGTATCTCGCGCCTCGTGAAACGCAATCACCGTTCGGTCAAAGACCCGCAGTTCGGAGATCAGACCGAGGCAAGCGATTCTGAAAGCTTCGGGTGTACAAGGCCTCCCGAATCTCAGGTCTAGGGCCTCGAGAACCTGGACCAAAAACCCAGTCTGCTTGTCAGACTTCCTAAGTTGCTTGTCCCCTGCGCCAATCGCCTCTTCACGATTGCGAGATCGCTCAACCTGCCGGCGCAATGCAGCGAACCCCACACGGTAGCTATTCACACCCGCCTGGCCGCCGCCCTGTATCTTCGCCTCTTTTGTGCGGGCGTCGATGTATTCTACATCGATTCCACGTTGCCTCTCGCCATCAGCGCGCTTCAAGATGCCTTCAGGCCGCAGATAGGGGCTTCTTAGGAACTCGAGAACATCGCTGCGCCGAAACCCCTGTTGAACCATCTCGATGGTGGAAAGAACCGACCGCACACTCGCGGAGTGGGACGCTTGAAGCCTCTCTGGGCCCGCCACGGGGATGCCATACTGTCCAAAGACCGTCCGGAGGTCATGCTCCCGTTCGCTCAACTGCGGGAAGGTAACTACGATGCGCTCTGGCTCGCATCTTTCGTCAACGACCAGTCTCTTGATGGCTCTGGCCATTCCCTGAAACTCGTCTCTAGGGTCGTGCGCCTCAATGATCAAGAGCCCGGCTGGGTGCTCCCGCCAGGTCTGCGCTCCAGCCTCCGATACTTGCCCGCTCGTGCGGTCAGCATAGACGCTGTTCGCGATCGTGCGCCTTGCCTCATTCTTGGTCTCTTGCCCTGGGAGCGGCTCAATCCTCACGTCCACGTGCCCGGAGAGCGATTGAAGCCTGGCGAGAGTCCGCCGGGGCAGCTCGAAAACCTCATCTGACCCACGTGTGTCAATGTCGAGGCCCACCCACGTCTCTGGCAACACCTTGATGAGGCTCACGACCAGTTCTTCCTCCAGTGGCGAGAAACTGAAGAACCCATCAATGATCAACAGCTTGACCGCGAGCAGCCTTCTCATAAGGCCAACATGCCTCGCTCGGAGGCCATTGCATACCAGAGCGCCAGCGTGGCCCGGGGCTATTAGCCCATTGCTCTGCAATGTGTCCCGATACCGACTGTATAGCAGCAGCGCATCGTCCAGATGCTTCCATTCAATCATGTCCTTTTCGCCAATCGCTCGCCGGATGTCCGTCGCGTCCATGAGTGAATGCCTCTCAAACGTGTTGAAGAGCCTTCCGAGCGCAGCGCACATACCGCGACTTGTGGCAGACTCCCCGAGGGAGAAGAACGCTCCCTCATTCCTGGTGTTCTCGAGAAGCCCCATGAGCAACGATTCAAGCACGGCAACACCTGCAAGAGACCTCGGGTCCTGCATCGCGGAGAACAGGTCCTTGAAAAGACTGCCAAACGTCGTAAGCGGCCATGAGAAGAACCCGGGCAAGTCCTCCAGCATCGCCCTCTCTATCTGCTTGGCGTAGGAGAAACATGGGACGAGGTAAAGCAGAGTATCGGCGCTATCATGCTTGAGATGGCGTTTCAACTCAGACCAGAATATCTCTTTTTTGCCAGAACCGAGCGGCCCCGGAAAGATTCTTAGTAGCGGCATTTCTGACGTAGGATAGGTCTTGCGCCAATCAGGTTCAACCGCTTCGTGGCCGGGTCCGTCTGCACAATAGGTGCGGGCGTTAAACAAGTGTGTTGGTTTGAGCCCCTATCACTGGACGGTCCGCTGATTGTCTTCTTCGTGCAGGCGCAAGAACTCAACTGGCGCGCCAAGCGCGTCCCCACTCGCCACACCCAACATGCAGCCGAAACATCTTTTCAGGCGGGGGACATGTGTTCTCATCATGTGGCTTCGGCCACCCAATCCGGAAACCTATCCATCTCGCTTGACTGCCCGGATCGAGTAGTTTGTCTGGGTCATGTTGATCCATCGTGAGGCAGGCAAATCTCTGATGGCCGAAAGAGCCGCGTCCAGCTGGTGTCTCAATCCCTCCCTGATGCTCTCGTTCCGCAGCCCAGAAAGCCGCTCGACGGCCATCTTGTGGATACCGTCCGCATATTCAACATCGAGGCGCCTCTCGTAGTAGTCTGTCCGAATATCAGCAAAGCCGATCCCTTTCAACCACGTGGACACCAATTCAGCCTTGTAGTCCCTCGGTCTATCCTTCCAGCGCCTCGCCAGCACACTCGTCATCTGCGCCCAAAACACAAACTCCTGCATCAGAGATAGCACGCCGACCTTATTCACCGCTGGCGGCTCGATATCGACGATGAGCAGCTCGCCGCCGGGACGAAGCCAATTATAGATGTTGGCTAGGATGGGGAACTGCATCGAGGGCGCAAAGCAATCGATCTCGCCGATTAGGTAGTCGGCCAGTGCGAAATCGAATGAATCGGGCGGGGAAAGCCCACTATTGCTCAGATCGCCGAGAATGACATTGCCTTTGGTGTTAGGAAACTGTGCGAGCGCCTCGCGTGCAGGTTTTGCCTTCCTCTCATCTCCTGGGGCAGCCACGAGCACAATCTCCGAGGGCTCCTTCTCCAGCAAAGCTCTCGCGCTCGTCCTGCCGGTGCCTGCATCAAGCACTCTCTTGTCCTGAAGGCTGATTGGCCGCAGCACCTCTCTGAGCAAGTCGAGTTTCTCGGAGAGAACCAGTGGTCCCATATTCATCCCTTGACCGCGACGAATCCACCTCTTTGGCGTCAGCGTCCTCGAGATACCTCCTGCTCCTGTCTGGCTAGTTCATATAGCCGGAGCACGTTAGCCGTGCTGGACTCCTCCTTCACAAAGCACCTCTCTGGGGCCTGGCGGAAAGAAGTCAAGGTTCAGCTCCGAAATCCCCGATCCATCTGACAAACGGGTAGGCCTCGCTCGTCAGATTGTAAAGCTTGCGGTCTCCCGTGAAGAAATCGCATCCAAGTTGGCGGGCCAGATCAATATAAGAAAAGTCGTAAATGGAGCATTGACAAGCAATGGCATCAGACAACATCAGGTTGAATCGGTCGGGATGTTGTGAAACCAGACGAACACCTGATGCCAATAGGTGATGGAGGTCTCTCAGAGCGTCTTCTGGGCTCATCCTTGAGCTAGCGGCGGCGCTACGAAGAACGTTTACAACTTCATAAAGCCACAATACAGGGGCTACAAGTTCTATCGAACCACCAATCGCGCCCGAGAGAAGCCCGAGAACGGCCTCGGCATGATCTTCATCACGGAATTCCCATTTCAACGCGATGCAGGCATCAATCACAATCGCCCGTGGCACTAGCGCCTGCCCTCTTCCACAAGCTCCTTCACGGAACCCTCTAGCGGGGGCATTTCCATTCTGCGTCGCTTGAAATACTCGAGTATCTCCTTCTTTTTCTCCTCAGAGAGAACCGTTTGAGAGCTTTCCCCCGTCTCATCGGGAAAGATCACCAAGATGTCAACCGGACCCTGGAGGCCCCAAATGTCTGACAATTCCACCTTGCCATTCTCATAAACGCCCTTAACTGCTTTCATTTGCATTGCTCCTTTCAAACTAATCTGGACTGGTCCGTCTCTGGATGACCCGTCTTCGGCGCCAACTTGAAGTCAACCCGATAATACATCAGATCAATGTCCGGAGTCATCTTCAGGGCATAGAGGAGATTGGCGGTTCTTTTGAGGTTGTCATGGCTTTCTCCTACCCTAGCGATTCAGTCTCCCACCCCCTCTACGGCACCTCGATGCTGTCCAGAATCGTCTTCACGATGTCGTCGGAGGTCTTCTCCTGCGCCTCGGCCTCATACGTAAGGATGATCCGGTGCCTCAGGATGTCCGGCGCTATCGACTTGATGTCGTCAGGGATAACGTAGCCCCGATGCCTCAAGAAGGCGTGCGCCTTGGCCGCCATCGTGATGTAGATCGAGGCGCGGGGCGAGGCGCCGTATTCGATCAGCGATGTGAGATCGTGCAGGCCGTATCGGCCAGGAAAGCGCGTTGCGAAGACTATTTCTACGATGTAGTCCTTCAGCTTGTCTTCCATGTATATCTCGTTGACGAGCTTTCGCGCCTCGAGTATCTGCCTGGGCTCAACCACCGGCCTCACGCTGGGCTTCTCGCCCGTCGTCATCAGGTCCACTATTGCCCGCTCCTCCTGTTTGCTGGGGTACGTGATAAGCACCTTCAGCATGAACCTATCCACCTGCGCCTCGGGCAGCGGATACGTGCCCTCCTGCTCGATCGGGTTCTGTGTGGCGAGCACCAAGAACGGCTCCTCCAGCAGATATGTCTCCTTGCTGATCGTTACCTGTCGCTCCTGCATCGCCTCCAATAGCGCACTCTGGACCTTCGCTGGAGCACGGTTGATCTCGTCGGCCAATATGATATTGGAAAAGATCGGGCCTTTATGAGGCGCAAACTCGCCGCTCTTCTGGTTATAGACCATCGTGCCGATAAGGTCGGCCGGCAGAAGGTCTGGCGTGAACTGGATCCTCTGAAACCCGGCGCTTATCGTCCCCGCAAGCGATTTCACCGACAGCGTCTTGGCCAGGCCGGGCACGCCCTCTAAAAGAATGTGCCCGTCAGCCAGAAGCCCAATCAAAAGCCGATTTATGATCAGCTCCTGCCCGACAATTACCTTCCGAATCTCGCCCAAAATGTCGTCAACGAAAGCGCTCTCTTGCTTTACTCGCTCGTGCAGCTCCTTTATCAGAACGTCCATCGCTATGCTCCTTCTGTATGAGTTTTGGACAACTGTTTGTAGCTATAACAATTGACTCTGACGTACCGGGCAACCGCGGACCCCACCGCTGGTATCCGAGGCGAATAAGCCCCGATAGGGATACTGAGGAGAGGAGCGCTCTCGTTCGGCGATCAGTCGGTGATAGTGAACGGGAATAGGCTCGGCTCGCCTATGAACTCAATCTGGCCCGGCGGGGCCAGCGCGGCGGCGAACAGATAGCCTCCGGGGCTTTTCGGCACCGTTATCTGGAGGACCTCGGTCGGCCCGAAATCAAACCCGCTCGGCAGAACCACATTAGAGATCCAGGGGTATCTCCCAATCGCGAGGCCGCCGCTGGTGAGCGACATTATCGCACCGTCGGGCAGAACGAACGCGACGTAGGCGTCAACCGAGACATCTGGACCCGGATTATGCGCCTCGATGAACCCGACAAGGGCATCGCCCGGGGCAAACTGGCTGGAGTTGAGCGAGCACTCGATCTGTGGGTTCTGATCGAACGTCAACAGGTAGTGGTAGCCCATATCAACTATTCCGGTGTCTGGGACGCCATCTGTCCTCGTCGTGAACTTGTCGAGGCCCAGGGTCTCAGCTGTGTCACTCCCCGCATCAATGCAAGGGCTGTCGGCAGCCTGCCCCGCCTCCCGGCAGGATAGATAATAGTCCCCGAGCGGCCCTGTGGCGAAGAGCGGGTCCTCCGAGATGTTGCCCTCGCCCCCGCCGGTCCAGCCCCGAATGCAGGAATAGGTTATCGCTGCATCACAGTCAAAAAGCTCGGGGCCCTCCGGCGCCTCGTTGCCCCAGACGATGCAGTTGGTGATCGTCCCGTAGCAGTAGCAGAGCCCGCCGCCGCAGCCCGCCGCCGAGTTGGCGCTAATTGTGCAGTTGGTGATCGTCCCGTCGCAATAGATCAGCCCGCCGCCGGCCCACTTCGCAGTGTTGCCGCTGATCGTGCAGTTGCTGATCGTCCCGTCGCAGTCGTAAAGCCCGCCGCCGGCGTAGTCCGCCTCGTTGCCCCAGACGATGCAGTTGGTGATCGTCCCGTCGCAATATTCGAGCCCGCCGGCCGGGTTGCCGCTGATCGTGCAGTTGCTGATCGTCCCGTCGCAGTCGTAAAGCCCGCCGGCGTACGCGCCGCTGTTGGCGCTGATCGTGCAGTTGCTGATCGGGCCGTTGCACGCGGTAAGCCCGCCGTACGAGTTGCCGCTGATCGTGCAGTTGCTGATCTCGGCACGAGTGTAAGCCGGATCGGGCCACGTGTCCCCACCTAGAATTCCGCCGCCGTAGCCGGAAGCGCTATTGCCTCTGGTGATCGTGAACCCGGAGAGCACGCACGTCTCATCCTCCGTGCCCGCAAATGTAACCACGCTGCTGGCCCAGCGACCGTCAATGATCGTCGAGGCGACGACCTGTTCATCCTGGGGGTCGAGGGAACGCAGGGCTATGTTCTTGCCATCAAAACGGACGTTCTCATAGTAGGTCCCGGGATCCACGACTATTGTGTCGCCATCCACGGCTGCATCAATGGCATCCTGAATGCGCGTGAAATCGCCCGTCCCATCCCAGTTGACGTGATACTCAGCGGCATATACACCAAAGGCTGATAAAGAAAGAAGCAACCAACACATCCAAACAGGGCCAAACAACCCCTTCATCTTTCCCTCCCAATATGCAATATGCTTAAATTTGCACGTTTCGACTATCCCAGAATACCGTGCGCACCGTCGGGGTTCAATACTCGTTTTTGGAGTGCGGCGGCTTGACGCCGCTCTGACTCGCCGCGGCTTGACGCGGCGTTGCCGATGATTGATCGCCTCTCATTGTCGGCATCGGCTCTTGTAAGGTAAGAACATCAATCCATTGTAATGCGGTGTCGAGCCACCGCAAGAGAAAGCGGCGTCAAGCCGCCGCACTCCAAAATGTCATCGCTCTCGTTGACGGTTTCGCGGCCAGGGTTACATTGACATCAAGGCGGGCTTGAAGGCCGCTCACCGGACAACGTAGAACGGGAAGGGAACGCTCTCCCGTCCGGCGTCGTTGATGGCGACTATCGAAAGCAGGTAATCGCCCGCCGGATACCCCGGCGTGAGGACCATGCTCCCAGTGTAGCGCATGTCCCCGGCCACCTCGTCGTCGCCCTGACCGTCGTCATGCAAAGCTAAAACGCTGCCGCCCATGAAGCGAAGCTCCACCCGATCGATGCTCGAACTGTCCAGGAAATCATCGACGTCGGCGATGCAGACCAGGCTTCCGCCGCCCTCTTGTGTGATTGAAGTAGTGTCGAAGCCAGCCCTGATGATGACAGAGCTCATCGGATCGCCCGAGGCGCCCATCCCGGGATACACGCCCCAAAGGACGGCATTGGCTGAGAGCGCTGGGGGACCATCGATCCTCATGTAGGGCCAGACGTTGCTCGAGGCGCTCTGGGCATCTTCCGCCATGATCTCGAAGACGTAAACCCCAGCCGGGGCTGAATCTACATAGAACTGGTTGCCGTAAAGACCGTCGCCGTCGCCGTTGTCGTTGTGCTGACCGTCATCGAAGAGCGCGAGCGAGCTGATCTGCCCCTGCTCAAACGTGCTCACAAATGCGAGAACTGAGGTTATGTCTGAGGCGCCGTCGGCGTCATAGACCTCCGCCTGAACCGCTACGTAACCAGACTCTCCAGGGGAAAGGTGCTCGCCCACAAAGCCCGCACACTTGACCACCGGCGCGTTGTTTCTTACCCCTCGACCTTTGAGAGCGACCTTGCAGAACTCCTCATTGGGGTCTGGATCGTTCGTCTCGACGGTCATCGTGCCCGAGACAAGGCCGCTACTAATTGGCTTGAACCTGATGTTCACAAACAGGTTCTCGCCAGCCGGAATCGTTCGCGGAAACGAAGGCGTAGTAACGTAGAAGCTGGGCTTGTCGCAGGTCAATTGGTTGACAAGCAGCGGCAGCGCACCGATGTTGCTCACCCGAAGCACCCAGTCTCTGGTGCATCCGAGATTGACATCGCCAAAGTCGTAGCTCTCAGCGGAGAGGTCTAGGTCCTGCTCGGCCACAAGAGGGCTATAAACTGTCAGGAGCTTGTAGGTGATGAAGTACTCCTGCGCCGCAGTGCGCTGCTTTGTAACCCACGTGTCGTAAACAACTGCAAGATGACCCGCTTCGGGATTGGTGTAGTTGTATCCGCAGCCCATGATAGCATGCTGGTCATAGGCACCGGGGTCCATCTTGGTTATGGCAAAGACGGACGGGTCCCCCTCGTCGATCTTGTCCTTGTATATGCTGTAGTCCCGCTCGTCCTGGTAGATATAGCAATGAAAGCCCTTGTAGCCGTGCGCTTGAGCTACCCTCACGATCGCTCCCGCAAGCTGTTCGGTATAGACGCCATAGTCTTCCGTAATGCCACCTGATTCGGGGACGCCGCAGATGTCCGCAACCATATCCGCGAGCGTCCGCGGGATGTAGGGCGTGAAGGTCCCCGGCCCCTGCCAGACGAATGATTCCGCCTCGTAATGCAGATCGCGATAGCCCGCGTTGCCATAGTAACCGAGCACCATCGTGCCGGACGTGGGGCCGCACCCACGATACCAAGTGTAGCCCTCCGCCTCGGGAAGGACGTTGTAGTCGTTCTCTGACTTCACAGCCTTGCCCGATAACGCAGCGTCCCACATCCTTGCGAACGTCCCAGAAACCAAGCGCAGCCGCGCGCCAAAATCGTCCGAGAACTGCTGAATGGCGTTCAGCTCAACGAGTCTCCCACGCGAAAGATCGACCATATCCGATGGCGCCTCGAGAGCGATCTCAAAGTAGTCGAAACCGCCAACATAAACAGGAAGCCACGACCCGCCCGCATCGACCGACTTAAGCGCCTCGTGAGGCAAAAAGCCCCTGGCAACGCCGAGGTCCACCGGCGAACGTCCATTCGAGTACTCAATCAGTGGCGGGAAGTCGCGAGTGCCGCCGACCATAATGTAGCCGAGCGATACACCTCGCTTCTGAACGCTGAACTCGAGGGCGCTTGCCTCGAACTCGAGGTCATAGTAGGTGCGTTCAGGGACAACCGCGGCGCCGTCCCACTCGGGGTATTGCACCTGCCCAATAGCCCTGTAAGTTGAGGCGGCCTGCAAGGCCTCTTGCGGCGTGATTGGGAGGCCTTGGGAGTAGCCAATTGATAGGAATACAGCTAATGAAAGTCCGAGAAAGCAGAGAACAAAACAAATCTTTCGCGGTAAAAATCCCATATATTTCTCCTTATTCCTCAAATGAGGCTCTTGTCTAATCATCGACCGGTCCAAACCAGAAAACAACACGTCGTAATATGCGCTCGAGCTGCCGTGCGAGTCAAATGCCCCAGACCGCCGACTCTAGCTGCGCTGTCCGCGGTCGCGGTGAAGCCAGCAGCGTTGAGGGAACATTGCTGCTGAGAGAGGCTATACCGTTGCTTTTGACCTTTTGTGCAGATCGCTCTTCAGGCAATTTACAAACTGTCGGCGACCGCCTAAGATGCCGCAAGACAAGCAATCGCTGTCTTAAGGAAAGAGAGAATGGCAAGCGGGTTACAGACGCAAGAGAATAGCACCAAGGAGGAAAGACGCGAGGCGCTGAGGGCCATCGCGTCTTTCTTTTGGCTATATAGGCGATATACGATCTGGGGTATAGTCGCTCTCCTCGTCGTTGACGCGGCGCAGCTGATCACGCCGCTGATCATCCGGAGCCTCGTTGACCGCATAACTGGTGGCACGGTTCGCCTGTCAGACGTTCCCTTGTTCGCCCTCGCTATATTGGCCGTTGGCCTTGTAGTTGCTGGGTGTCGGTTCGCTTGGTTTTTGCTCTTGATCGTTACTTCTGAGCGCATCGCTCGGCGGATTCGGGGCGAGTTCTTCACGCATCTTCTGTCGCTGTCGCAGCGGTTTTTCCACGTCAACAGAACAGGCGACCTGATGGCTCGCATCTCGAACGATACTGAGGCGGTGAGAATGGCCTGCGGGCTGGGGATCATCACGATAGTGGACGGATTTCTCTTCGCGGCCGCGGCGATCGCTCTAATGGTGCATCTGAACGCGAGCCTAGCGCTCTACGCCCTGATCCCGCTACCGGTGTTGACGGCTGTCGTGGTGAAGTTCGGTCGGCTGGTCCACTCGCGCTTTCAAGCGGTTCAGGCGCGGGTCTCGGACATGATGGAGAAGATTAGGGACGCGTTCGCTGGCATACGTGTAGTCAAGACCTTCTGCCAAGAGGCGGGTGAACTGGAGCGCGTGAGGGATGTCAGCCGGGATTACCTGAAGGATAACATGCGGCTGGTGAAGGTCTGGGGGGCGTTTTTCCCTCTTATCTGGCTTCTCGCCGGCCTATCAACCGCCATCGTATTCTACAAAGGCGGCAAGGGCGTCATCCTCGGCGAGATGTCTGTGGGAACCTTCTTGGCCTTCTCAATTTATTTGGAGACATTAACCTGGCCGATGATCGCACTTGGGCATCTGATAAACCTGCTCCAACGCGGCACTGCGTCAATGGTGCGCATCAACCGGATTATGAACGTCAAGCCAAAGATAATTGATGTGCCCGACCCCGTGGAGCCCGCAAGTTTTTCGGGGCTGGTCGAGGTCAAGAGTCTTACCTTTGCCTATGATGCCAACCTTCCAAATGTGCTCAAGGATGTAACCTTCCGGGTCGAGCCGGGCAAGACGCTGGCGATTGTCGGACGGACTGGCTCCGGCAAGAGCACCGTTGTCCGCCTTCTGTTGCGCGAATTCGATCCTCCGCCTGGCTCGCTTCTGATCGACGGCATCGATGTCCGAGAGATGAGGATGCAGACTTTGCGGAGCCTCTTCGGCTACGTGCCTCAAGATTCGTTTCTGTTCTCGGAGACCGTCAGGGAGAATATCGCCTTCAGCAACGAGGAGCTTGGCGAGGGGTCCGTCAAGGAGTTCGCGAGGATGTCGGCCATTGACAGGGACATAGCAGAGTTCCCGAAGGGATATGACACGATCGTTGGCGAGCGAGGCGTGATGCTGTCAGGTGGGCAGAAGCAGCGCGTCGCGATAGCTCGAGCGTTGGTCAAGAACCCTTATATCCTGCTGCTCGATGATTGCCTCTCCGCCGTTGATGCTCAGACCGAGGCGCAGATACTTGACAGCCTAAAGGAGTCCATTCGCGGCGTCACGACAATAATCGTCTCGCACCGGCTGTCGGCGGTGCAGCTTGCTGACGAGATCGTGGTCTTGGATGAGGGCGAGGTGAAACAGCGCGGCACGCACGCCCAACTGCTCAAGGAAGGCGGCATATACGCGGCGCTTTTTGCAAAACAACAGATTGAGCAAAGGCTTGAGAGAGATGTGTAGCAAATACATGGTGGGCGCTTGGCGGCAAGCCCGGGGCACGCGAGCCGACCAGTGCTGTCGCAGGCAGAAGGGATTCAGGAGAAAGGGGAGGTTGCCCTAAAAAGTAAATGCAAAACGATTACTTCCCTGAGGATGCTCTAGATAGGCCCTATGACTGGCGGCTTATGAAGCGACTGCTGTCGCACGCCAAGCCATACTGGCCGATCATCGCGCTTTGTGTGTTTCTGGTCATTCTGAGTGCGACATGCGACGTCTCTCTCCCATATCTGACGAGGCTCGCTATTGACCGGTATGTGGCTGTCGCAAGCAAGATGATAACGATCGATGACGACTCGCTTCGAGCACGTATCTACGAGCGGTACAAAGACCTGTTAGTCCCGGTCTCAAGGACGCAGTTCCTCATAGATACGAGACACACAGAAGGTCTGCTCGCTGCCGACCTGAAGCTTCTCAGGGACAGTAACTTGATGGGCGACAAGCGCATCTACGTCATTCTTCGGGCTGAGTATCCGAGCGACAAGTGGGAGAAAATCGCGCTGGTATGTCGTGCGAGCGGGTTTGCAGAGTTTGACCGCGGTTTCCACGCCGAGGTTGGCAAGCTGAACAGGCTGCCCGTCCATGACCTGATTGCGCTTCGCGGAAAGGACCTGGGCGGGCTTGAGACGCTCGGCATCATTTTTCTCTCGATACTTCTGCTTAATTTCGTCATTTCCTATGCGCATGTTTATCTCATGCAGTTCGCCAGCCAGCGAGTCCTCTTCGATCTCAGGGTCTCGCTGTTTGACCACATCCAGAGGCTCCCGCTCTCGTTCTTCGACAAGTCCCCAGTCGGACGCCTAGTCACTCGGACGACCAACGACTTCTCTGCGCTCCAAGAGATGTTGGGTGAGATACTGATCATGATAATCAAGGACGTCTTGATGGTTGTCACGATTGCCGGGGTCATGCTTTACATGAATGTGAGGTTCGCCCTAGTCGCATTTGCCATCTTGCCGCTTGTCATATACGTCTCGGTCATCTTCCGGAGAAAAGCAAGAAGCGCCTACCGCAAGATCAGGGTCAAGATCGCCAAGATGAACGCCTTGTTCGCGGAGTTCCTCTCCGGAATGAGCGTGATCCGGGCGTTCTGTCAGGAGGAGCGAATCAACGGAAAGTTTCGTGACATAAACGATGAGGTCTTCTCTTGGCGGAAGAAACAGCTCAAGATCGTCGCCATCTTCAGGCCGAGCGTCTGGATTCTGAACAGCCTCGCGGTTGCGGCTATCGTCTGGTACGGCGCCGGCCGCGTTATTCAAAACGAGGTTAGCCTCGGCATTTTAGTCGCATTTATCAGCTACATAGGCATGTTTTTCAGACCTATTCACGACTTGACGCAGAAGTTCAATATCATTCAGGCGGCGATGGCCGCGTCTGAGCGTATTTTCCAGCTTCTGGACAGAGAGGAGGAGCCCAGTGTCGCAGAGCTCCCCCAGCTCGCGAGTCCAAGGGACACAAGCGTCGAGTTTAGAAACGTTTGGTTTGCCTATAACGGAGAAAACTGGGTTCTGAAGGACGTCTCGTTCAAGGTCAGGCCCGGCGAGACCGTGGCGATTGTTGGCGCAACCGGCGCCGGCAAGACGACGATGACCAGCCTGCTGTCGCGGCTGTATCCGCTTCGCAGGGGCAAGATACTTATCGATGGAACAGATGTCGCGCAGCTCCCTCTCGAGGACCTCAGAAGAATGATTGGCATCGTTCAGCAGGATGTCTTTCTCTTCTCTACCACAGTCGGTGGTAATATCAGGCTCAACGAGCCAAATATCGACGATGCTACCGTCCTGAGATGCGCCAGAATCGCCCGTGCGGAGCGACTTATCGAGCGCCTACCGAAAGGACTCGACGAGCCGGTCGTCGAACGAGGCGCAACCCTTTCGGCCGGCGAGAAGCAGCTGCTTGTCTTCGCCCGCGTCATGGCGTTTGATCCTAAGATACTGGTGTTGGATGAGGCGACATCTAACATCGACCCGGAGACCGAGTCGCTCATCCAAGAGGCGCTGGCAAACCTGACCAAGGGCCGAACATGCCTCATCGTCGCCCATCGCCTCAGCACGATAGAGCATGCTGACCGCATCCTCGTTCTGCACAAGGGGCGCTTGCGCGAGGAGGGTACACATCGCGAGCTGCTCGAGAAGGGCGGCATCTACTACGACCTGTATAGGTTGCAGTATGTGTAGCGCTCTGCGCATCGTCAGTGTATGCCAACTGACGCCATAACTTCATATCTCTCAGAGGTCCAACGGCAGCTCGGGATTGATCAAGCAGGCGAGCATTCTTACCGACCGGCGTTGAAAGCACTGATTGAATCCTTTGACACCACGATCGTAGCTACCAACGAGCCCAAACGTGTCAGATGCGGCGCTCCTGATTTCATCATCACGAGGGCTCAAACGCCTTTGGGCTACGTCGAAGCGAAAGACGTTCGGGAGAATCTGGACCGGGCTGAGCGAACCGAGCAGATAAGGCGCTACCTCGACAGTCTGGGCAATCTGATCTTGACCGATTATCTCGAATTCCGCTGGTATCTGAACGGGGAAACTCGCATGGCCGGTCGGCTTGCTCGTGTCACGCCCACGGGGAAGCTGCAAAGGGACCCCCAAGGTGCCGAGGCTGTCTCTAGACTCGTCAAGGGGTTTCTGTCAGCTAAAATCCCTTCAATCGGCAGCTACAAGGAGCTTGCGGCTCGCATGGCCGCAATCGCTAGACTGCTTCGGGAGATCATCGTAAAAACCTTTGAGGATGAGGACAAGGGCGGGTCACTTCACACTCAGCTGCAAGCATTCAAAAGGGTTCTGCTTCACAACCTCCAACCTGACGGGTTTGCCGACATGTATGCCCAGACCATCGCCTACGGTCTGCTTGCCGCGCTTTTCAATCACGATCGGTCGAAGCACGGCGATTTCAATCGTCGAACGGCCGCCTACGACATCCCCAAGACTAATCCCTTTCTCATCGAGATGTTTGACTACTTCGCTGGCCCTCTACTTGACGACCGACTCACTTGGGCGGTCGATCACCTCGCGGCACTTCTCAATACGGTTGACATTGGGGCCTTAAAGCAGGACTTCCAGAAGCTCACCGGAAAACAAGACCCAGTGTACCATTTGTACGAGACGTTCCTTGCCGCCTACGACCCTACTTTGCGGCAGAAAACAGGAGTCTATTACACGCCTGAGCCTGTCGTCTCCTACATTGTTCGGAGCGTCGATCATATCCTGAAGGAGGATTTCGGCCTTGCTGACGGCCTGGCGGACACCACCAAGATAAAGCTTCAGGACGGCCGCGAATGTCACAAGGTCTTGATACTTGACCCCGCCTGCGGCACGGGCACTTTCCTACATGGTGTTATCGACCGAATCCACGAGCACCTCGTCAACAAGGGTCAGGCCGGGCTTTGGCCGGGCTACGTCTCTGAACACCTGTTGCCGCGACTCTTCGGCTTCGAGCTGCTCATGGCGCCCTACACCGTGGCGCACATGAAGCTCGGCCTTCAGCTTCAGCGGACCGGCTACGACTTCAAGTCCGGCGAGCGCCTGCGAATATACCTCACCAACACACTTGAGAAAGCGAAGACATCTACCGAACCGGAGTTGTTTGCCAATCTTATCGCCAAGGAAGCGAATGCCGCCAGCGAGGTCAAGGCCGACAAACCGGTCATGGTGATCATCGGCAATCCACCGTATTTCGGGCATTCAGAGAACAATGGCGAGTGGATAACGGGGCTTATTGAGGACTACAAAGAAGTTGACGGAGAGAAACTTCGTCTTGGTCAGCCGAAATGGCTCCAAAATGACTACGTCAAGTTCATCAGGTTTGCGCAGGACAAGATCATGCGGACTGGATACGGAATTCTGGCCATGATTACGGACCACAGCTACATCGACAGCGGCACATTCGTCGGAATGCGGGCGAGCCTCCAAGCGTCATTTGACAAGATCTACGTTCTCGATCTTCACGGCAACGCCAAGAAGAACCGAAACAGGACTGATTTCGACCAGAATATCTTCGACATAACACAAGGCGTCTGCATCCTGATCGCAGTGAAGAGCCATGAGTCAGCTCAATCTAAATATGTCGGCACCTATGGCGACACCAGAGGCCCAATAGAGGTTAAAGAGAGGTTTCTCGAGGGCAAATCGGTGAGCAACATACGATGGAGGACTGATCCATCTCAATGCAAGCCTCCATTCTACCTGTTCGTCTCCTCGGACTGGTCGCACTTGGAGGAATACGAGGCGCAGATGAGCGTGCGAGATGTTCTGCCTGGAGCTTATGCTGATGAAAAGGCCAGAAGAGTCGGGACTGGATTTGTGTCCACCCACGACGAATTTGCGATCAGTTTTTCCGTTTCAGAGATGAGGGACAAAATCCGATCCTTCTTGTCAACCTCCTCAGAATCCGAGGCCAGGAGCATGTTCAGGCTCTGTTCTCAAAACCAGTGGAATTACCGAAGGGCCAAGGATGGCTTGGCTGGCACCAATTGGGAAAGCCAAATCCGCAAAGTGCTATATCGTCCCTTTGATTGGAGGTTCACAGTTTGGAATCGGAACGTCTGTGTTCATCGCAGGGTAAGAGTGCACAATCACCTTCGCGAGGATAACATCCTTCTCTGTGTGGGACGGGCAGGCAACGTTATAGGCTTCGACGAGTGGGACCTTGCGTTCGTCTCTGCCTTTCCAGTGGACATCAACTGCTTCTACCGAGGCGGGTGCGCCGCGCTCCCGCTCTATCTCTATCCCGATGGCCCCCTTCCCAGCAGCTTGTTTGAACATCAAGAAGGGAGGCGACCCAACTTCTCCAAGGAATTTGTCTTGAAATTGTGCAAGGCCTTGAAGACCGCCTACCATCCGGATAATGCAAAGGCAGCGCAAGACGGCATCACGGCCGCGTCAGTCTTTTACTGCATTTATGCGTTTCTCTATTCTCGCGGGTACCGCGAGCACTATTCTCGATTTCTTATGATTGACTTCCCACACGTGCCCATCCCGCCAAATGTGCAAGTGTTTCACGAACTGGCGGCGCTAGGCGAAGAACTTGTTGGTCTGCACATTATGACCAAGTTCGCACCGATTCGGACGTGCTATCCCATTGTCGGCGACAATTGCGTGGAGAAAGTGCGATATACCGAGCCCGGTCAGGGGGCAGAGACAGGCCGAGTCTGGATCAACAGGACGCAGTTTTTTGAGAACGTCCCGCCCGAGGTCTGGAGCTTCCATGTGGGTGGCTATCAGGTCTGCCACAAATGGCTCAAGGACCGCAAAGGACGCCTTCTCACCTTTGACGACCTGACGCATTATCAGCACATCGTATCCGCACTCGAAAGAACGATAGAGTTGATGTCAGAGATCGACAGCACGGTCGGCCGGCATGGCGGCTGGCCGATAAAGTAGTCTTAAGAACCTCAATCGCTAGCGTATAGAATAGCTCGCAAGATCGCCCTGACCCGCGCGCCTGCGCTAGCTGCTTTGCGACCGTGCTGACGAGGCCAATCGGAGCCTGCACATTGTGCTGCTACTTCGGAATGTCAGGCATGGGGAAGCGCGCGAAACCCATCGAGAGCTTCGGCGAGCGCGTCCTGGCCTTGGAGGCCGTGAATATCCAGCCACAGGCCGGGATATTGCTGAACGAGGCGAACTCTCCCGCAGGCGTCAGCACGGCCAGCCAGAAGTAGTTGCCAGGCTCGATTCCGGGCAAGGTAAGCGAGAATAGCTCAATAGGTCCAACTGTCTCGCCCTCTCGCAGCGGAATGCCTCTCGTGAATGGGTCTGGCATCTTTGACAACGATGGATAGAACAGTGTATCGCCAGTCGGCAAAGTTATCCCCACGTAGAGATCGACCGATTTGGCAAGGCCCGGATTCTCTATCGTTCTTGACAGCGACATAAGATCGCCTTCTCTGAATGTTGAGCCATTGAGCGAGAGGCTGAGCCGTGGTGGCCCATCGATCGTGAACGACTCGGTCGCCGAGTCGCCCATTTGTGTGAGCGTGCCCTCCTGGCAGAAGAGCGCCATGAAGGAGCATTGGCCCGGATCGAGCTTCGGAACGATCACGTCGATGATGGTTGTTCTGCCGAGCCTGTATCCGGGATAGAGCTGTATTGAAGGAATGAACGGACCCGGTATGGTCGAGAAGCTCGGGCAGTAAAGGTGCCAATCCCCCGGCAAGAACACGGAGACATAGAGGTCCGCAGTCGTGCTTGGGCCTGCATATTCCGCCTCGACCTGGGCTAGGAATCTGTCGCCCTCTTTGAACGAGGCGGCGTTGAGCACGATCGTGGCCTGGGGCTGTGCGTCCTGCTCGAAACCCGAACCCGTGAGGCTGATGTTACAGCTGAGCGTGTTGGTGTCGTTTGAGGTTATCGTCAGCCACCCGTCGCGCCGTCCAACCTCCTGCGGTGAGAACTCAACGTCAAGTTGATACGTGCCCCCTGACTGAATCGTGATCGGCGTTGTGTCGCTGCACGAGAAGTCGCCAGAGGTCTTGATCTCACTGATGACAAGCGTGCTTCCGCCAGAGTTCCCAATTCTTAGAACCCAGACCTTGTCCTGCCCTATGGCCGCCTCGCCGAAGTCGTGAGACATGTCGGCCGGCGAGATGACCGGTATTGAGGACTGGTAATCCGTATGGCACAGTGGGATGTCCGCCGGCGTGCCTCGGTTGCCGAGCGAGTCGGTGCCTGTGGCACTGAATTCGTAAATGCCGAACCCGTGCGAAGGCACAAATGTGAACGCCCCGGAGGCGCTGCTCGAGGACGCGTAGGATTTCCACGTCTCGCCCTTGGTCTCTGATTCAGACTGGAACCTGTAATAAAGCGTAACCTGGGAGACGCCAGACAGCGCATCGTGCGCCTCGAATTCTAGCGGGATGGGTGAAGTTGTAGTCGCC
>DATLAJ010000122.1 GCA_035527515.1 bacterium | reverse complement strand
CCCTAACGTTGACCGGCCCGGAAGACCCGTGGCTCTATTTCTACGAGGACTTTTTGGCCGCATACGATCCAAAGCTGCGCAAGGATGTCGGCGTTTACTACACGCCCGTCCAGGTTGTGCGAGCACAGGTGCGTCTAATTGACGATCTGTTAGTTAATCGCCTCAAAAAGCGCTCGGGGTTCTGCAATCCCGATGTCGTCACGCTCGACCCAGCGGCCGGGACGGGAACGTACTTGCTGGGCGTCATCGAGCACGCCCTCAAGAGGATTGAGGACGAGCAAGGCGCAGGCGCTGTGCCCGGCCAGGCCTCGACGCTTGCAGATAATCTCTATGGCTTCGAGTTCATGGTCGGGCCCTATGCCGTCAGCGAACTGCGCGTAAGTCGTGCCCTGCGAGATCGAGGTGCGGCGATATCAGACGACGGCACACACATCTACCTGACGGACACGCTCGAAAGCCCAAACGCTGAGCCGCTCCAACTGCCGCTTTTCTTTAAGCCCATCGCCGATCAACATGCCAAGGCCCTGCAAGTGAAGAGCAAGGTCCCCGTTATCATATGCCTCGGTAATCCGCCGTACGACCGTCACGAGGCGGCAGCAGAAGATAACAAGCCGCGCACCGGAGGCTGGGTGCGCTGGGGCGACCATGGCGAAACCGCGATTCTAAGCGACTTCCTCGAGCCCGCCAAAAAAGCCGGTTACGGCGTCCACATTAAGAACCTCTACAATCTCTACGTCTATTTCTGGCGCTGGGCGCTGTGGAAGGTGTTCGAGCACGAGACGTCGAGCGGTCCGGGCATCGTGAGCTTTATCAGCGCATCGAGCTACCTCGACGGAGACGCTTTCTGCGGCATACGAGAGCATATACGTCGCCTGTGCGACGAAATCTGGATTCTGGACCTCGGAGGCGAGGGACGCGGCACTCGCAAGAGCGAGAATGTCTTTGCCATCCGGACGCCCGTGGCCATCGCGGTAGCGGTCCGTGCCGGGAAAGCGAAGAAGGATCGACCCGCCACCGTTCACTACGCCCGCATTGAAGGCTCCCGCGATGCAAAACTGCGGCGCCTCGGCGCCATCCGCAATTTCACATCGCTGCAATGGGAGGACTGTCCCGCCGACTGGCACGCGCCGTTCCGCCCTGCCGGAAAGGGCGATTACTTCCGCTGGCCTCTGCTGACGGACCTAATACCCTGGCAACACTCCGGGGTGGAGTATAAACGGACGTGGCCCATCGCGCCCGATCGCGATACCTTGAAGAGGCGATGGCATGCTCTCTTGAGGTCCGGGGACCAATCTGAACTCTTCAAAGAAACAAGGGACCGCAAAATCAGCTCGCCCTGCTCTTCCGCGCCCCCGAATGGCTATGCCGATCAATCCATAGTAAGGCTGCCAAGAGACGCCTCGCCACCGCGGATTGAGCGATACGCCTATCGATCATTGGACCGTCAATGGGTCTTCGCCGACAACCGGCTGGGAGACTTCTTGCGCCCAGTGCTCTGGAGCGCTCGAGGCAGCTCGCAGGTGTACGTGACAAGCCTATTCAACCACCCGTTGGGGACCGGACCCGCGCTCACCTCGTGCAGTCATATCCCTGACCGTCATCACCTAAGGGGGTCGTTCGGCGGAAAGGACGTGATGCCGCTTTATCGCGACGCCGACTCGACGGAGGCGAACATCCTGCCCGGCCTGGTGAACATGCTTGGGAAGACCTACAAGCGCGATGTCTCACCGGAGGATTTTCTGGCTTATATCTATGGCGTGCTGGCGCAGCCTGCGTTCACTGCGCACTATCGGAAGGAACTGGAGACGCGGGAATTGCGCGTGCCGATCACGAAGGACGCTGTCTTGTTTGAGAAGGTTCGGGAGATTGGGGCGCGGCTGCTCTGGCTCCACACTTATGGCGAGCGGTTCGTCCCAAAGGGCGAGCGGCGAGGCCAGGTTCCGGCTGGCGCTGCGAAGTGCGTCAAGGCCGTGCCCGGCGACAAGGATGGCTATCCGGAATCGTTTGAATACAGTGATTTGACGCAGACGCTGCACGTCGGTGGGGGCGAGTTTCGGCCTGTCTCGCCAGATGTATTGGAGTTCGAGGTCTCAGGGCTCAAGGTTGTGCGGTCTTGGCTGAAGTACCGCATGAAAAAGGGCGCGGGTAGAAAATCCTCGCCGCTCGACTACATCCGGCCGGAGTGTTGGACCAGCCAGTTCACGACCGAACTGCTCGAATTGCTCTGGGTGCTCGAGGCGACGATCGCGGGGTACCCACAGCAGGCCGAGCTTCTGGAGGCGGTTGTGAGCGGCCCATACTTCCGCGCGGACGAGCTCCCGCCAGTTCCAGAAGCGATGCGCAAACCGCCGCCGATGCCTCGCCCTAGAGTCTCGGGCACAGTGCTATGATCATTCCGACGTCGGCGCCTATCTTCTTTCGATATGCCCTGGCCGTGCGGCCTGTCGGTTGACAGGTAGAATCTGTGCAAGGATAATTGGCGAGAATTGAAGAGGATAGGTCTTAGGTAGTAATGTGCCCCCAATTGAACGTTGAATATGGTTGTAGAGCGTAATTCTGACGTAAGTGTCTTGGCGCCTCGCCAGGTGGATGCTGGCGTGCTCTTGGGCTATCCGCCTGCGAGGGAGATCAAGAATAAACGCCTCATTGTGGGACCCGGGGCGAGATTGCGCAGCGGGACGGTGCTTTATTTGGGCTCGACCATCGGTCGCGATTTCGAGACAGGTCACAACGTTGTGGTTCGCGAGGAGAACGAGATCGGTGACGAGGTGAGCATTTGGAGCAATTCGGTGGTCGATTACGGCTGCAAGATTGGGAGCAGGGTTAAAATACACACAGGTGTGTACATCGCTCAGTTCACAACGATCGAGGACGACGTGTTTCTCGCACCTGGCGTCATGATAGCGAACGACCTGCACCCTATCTGCACTGAGTGCATGCTGGGGCCGACGATCAAGACGGGCGCGCGGATAGGGCTCAACGCCAGCATACTCCCGCGTGTAGTGATAGGCGAGGGCGCTATTATCGGGGCTGGCGCGGTCGTCATTCGAGATGTTGAGCCTGGCACGGTAGTTGCGGGCAGCCCAGCGAGGGTTTTGGGTATGGTCAAAGACCTACGCTGCATTCACGGCTCAAAAGGTATGGCGTATCCTGAGCTGCGAAATAGGTGAGGCGCAAGTGACCCGTCGCAAAGTCCTCCTACTAAACCCTCCCGGCGAAAAGCTCTACGCCAGAGATAAGTACTGCACATCGGTCAGCAAGACGAGCTACTACTGGCCGCAGGTCGATCTGCTGGTCCAGAGCGGCTATCTCAAGGACCACCACGACCTGTTCGTGCTCGATGCAATAGCAGAGCGGCTGTCGTTCGAGAAGAGCTTCGAGCGCATCAGCAAGATGGGTGCGGACGCGGTGATTTTCCTGACCTGTTCGGCATCCTGGAACAAGGATTTCGCGTTTGCCAAGCGGCTCAAAGACGAGCTTGGGATGACGACGATCGCCAACGGTGGGTTCCTTCTTTTCAAGGGCAAGAGCGCGATGGAGCAGTTCCCGCAGATCGACGCGGTGATGCTCGATTTCACGGAGCCGGACATTCTGAAATATCTGCAAGGGGATACCGAGAACCTCAAGAACTTCATCTATCGCAAGGACGGGGAGATAACGGCCTGCGAGCGCACGCGCCGCACAAAGTTCTCGTATCCCGTCCCGAGGCACGACCTCTTCCCACTCAAGCGGTATCTTTTCCCGTTGTCGAAGCGGCGCGTCTATACAGCGGCACTTACGAGCATGGGCTGCCCATTCCACTGCACGTTCTGTATCCCTGCGACGCTCGGTTTCAAGCTGAGGGACGTTGACAATGTTATTGAGGAGCTGATGTTCATCAGGTCGCTCGGGGTCAAGGAAGTGCTGTTTCAGGATTCCAGCTTCGGGGCAAACCGGGACCACCTGAAGGAGGTCTGTGAGAAGATGATCGACGCTCGGCTCGACATCGTCTGGATGTGTCAGTCGCGCGTCGATATCATCGACGAGGAGCGCATCTCGTTGATGAAGGAGTCAGGATGTCATACCATCCAGTTCGGAGTCGAGAGCGGCGACGAGCACATCCTTCAGACGATGTCGAAGGGGATCACACTTGAACAGACCAGGCGAGCGTTTTCGCTATGTCGTAAGCACAAGATCGCAACCAACGGGTTCTTCATAATAGGGATGCCAGGCGAGAGCGAGGATACGGTGCTTAAAACCATATCTTTTGCCAAGGAGCTTAATCCTGACGTCGCAGCGTTTTCACTCCCAATGCCTCATCCGGGCACCAAGCTGGGCGAGGCGGTTCGCAGCGACGGCACGGTTCTTACTGAGTGGGACCTGTTTGATGACGTGGCCCATCCGAAGCTGCCGACCGGGAACCTCTCGACTGAGAAGATATGGGAGCTTCGCAACCGTGCGTATAGGGAGTTTTATCTTCGTCCGGGCTATATGCTTAGGCGGGCTTCGAGAATAACGTCTTGGAAGGAGCTCACGATGCACGTGAGGGCGTTTTTCTCTATCTTCAGGCGCATTGTCCTTCACGATTACGAGAAATAGGGGAAAGAGACATGGGTAGGAAGACCGTCGCGTTGGTCGATGGTGAGCACTATCTCCCTGTGACGCGGGCGGCGCTCGCGCAGCTTGGCGAGGACATGGGCTACGAGGTGGTGGCGGCCGTCTTCATCGGTGGGACGGAGAAGATCGGCGTGCCCGAGGACCTCAGGCAGCTCGAGGTTCCCGTGATACTGCCAGAGTCGCCGCTTCTTGGTATTCGTCGCGCGATAGAGGAGTTTCAGCCTGACGTGGTGTTTGATCTTTCTGACGAGCCGGTTGTTGGGTATCACGAGCGCATGGCGATGGCGTGTGAGGTCCTCAGTTGCGGTGTTGTTTACAAGGGTCCGGACTTCGAGTTCACACCGCCCAGATTCCCGAGACTCTGCCGCAAGCCCTCAATTGCAGTCATCGGGACGGGCAAGCGGATCGGCAAGACCGCCGTGGCGGCGTTTATGGCGCGAGTCTTGAGTGGAGAGGAGACGGAGGACGAAAGGACTTGGCTGCCCTGCATCGTAACTATGGGCAGGGGCGGTCCGGCTGAACCTGAGGTCATAAGAGGGGACGAGCTCGAGATAACGCCCAGCTACCTTATCGACATGAGCGCAAAGGGCGTTCACGCCTCGTCCGATCACTTCGAGGACGCTCTCATGTCTCGCATACCGACAATCGGGTGCAGGCGTTGCGGCGGCGGGTTCTCGGGCAAGGTCTTCTTGTCCACTGTGCCCCAAGGGGTCATGATAGCAAACGAGCTACCTGTTAATCTCGTCATATTCGAGGGCAGCGGCGCGTCGTTTCCGGACGTCGCAACGGAGGAGACGGTGGTCGTTGTCGGCGCAAATCAGCCGCTGGACTACATAGCCGGATACATGGGGCCATATAGAATCCGTCGCGCAAGCCTCGCGGTCATAACGCTTTGTGAGGCGCCTTCGGCCAATCTTAGGAAGGTTGCGAAGCTGGACAGGGCAATCAGGGAGATCAACCCCACGATCGAGGTTGTCTGGACAGTCTTTCGACCGAAGCCGTTGATAGACGTTGCCAAGAAGAGGGCCATCGTTGCCACGACTGTGCCTGAGGCATCCCAGGACATCATAACTAAGCATCTGTCAGCGGCTTACGGGTGCGAGGTGCTCTTCGCGAGCCATAGCCTCTCCAACAGGCCTCGGCTGCAACAGGAGCTCGCTCACGCAGTATCCGAGTTCCCCGAAGCGGATATCCTGATTACAGAACTTAAGGCTGCATCGGTTGATGTTGCGGCCAAGATAGCGATTGACAACGGCCTTGAGGTCGTTTTCATGGACAACGTCCCCGAGGTCGTCGGAGGCGACGGCGAGCTGGACACTCTGATGATCGAAGTAGCCAGCAGAGCACAAAACAGCTTTATGCGCCGATGATTACACTCAGTCAGAACATCGCGCGGGCGCTTGCGCCAGCGATTGCAGTTCTAATGCTTATGGTTTCCGGCATCACGGCACCTCTTGCGGGCGCTGTGAAACAAACGCCTCCCAAGAAAACCTCTGCCGAGGCCCAGGACCGGCATGACTCGGCGATGAGGCTGTTAGAGCAGACCCGCGCCAAGATCGATAGGTTGCGGTCGGTGAAGGCCGAGTTCGTGCAGGAGAAGCACCTGGCGATGCTGATTGAGCCTGTTATCTCGAAGGGCACGTTTCTATACAAGGCAGACCGCAAGTTCGCCTGGCACTATCTTCCCCCTGACGAGAGCTACACGATCTCCGATGGGAAGAGAATATGGCTCTACTTCCCGGCCCTTGAACAGGCCGAGGTCTATGACATGGAGAAGTTCAAGACCCAAAGCCGTGTCTTTGAGAAGCTCTGCCTGGGTTTCGAGCGGCCGCTGTGTGACCTCGCCGATTCGTTCTCGATCGAGCTGATTGGGCAGACGGCGAGCGATTTCGAGGTCGAACTGAGGCCGAAGGATGAGTCCATGGCAAGGCTGATCGCAAGGCTGCGGATTGTCATCAGCAAGGAAACGGGCTTGCCTACTCGCCTGAACTCCGTCGAGAAGAACGGCGATACGACGTCCATCAAGTTCACGAAGGTCAAGCTCAATCGCGAGCTAGCTGACTCTCTGTTCACATTTGTGCCTCCAAAGGGGGTGAAGGTGCAGGAGCAGCAACGCTCGCTGTCATATTGAGAGCCCCATCACGCCGATGCTTCGGGGGCCTCGAGCGTGCGGTGGGCCGAGCTCGTCTCCAACCTCTAG
>DATLAJ010000121.1 GCA_035527515.1 bacterium | reverse complement strand
GTCATGCAAAACTGCACGGTGACCGAGAACAGCGCTTGGATGGGCGGTGGGATTCACTCTGACGCTAGCGCGGACGTCTGGCTCGAGGGGTGCCTCATTCGTGAGAACAGCTCGATACCCGACGCCGATGGCTACAGTTATGGCGGCGGCATCGGCATCTTCCGGTCATCACCGACCCTGATCCATTGCACCATTGAAAGCAACTCCGCGGTGCTCGGCGCCGGCCTTGTGTGCGACGATTCCTCGTCCAGAATCGCTTGGTGTGACTTCCTCGAGAACTCATGTATCCCCGACTCAAGCGGCGGCAGCTGGGGCGGCGGTATCTGGCTGAACGGAGCCTCGCCTTTGATCGAAGACTGCACGTTCACGCTGAACTTCGCCAGCAGGGGCGGCGGCATACAGACGGACAATTCCTACTTCGACATCAAGCGCTGTGAGTTCACGAACAACGATGCAGACTCGGGCGCGGGAGTCCACTCCTGGGGCGGCAGCGGGAATATCGTCAGCTGCGAATTCATCGACAACTCCGCCAGCTGGGGCGGCGGTATCTCCACCAACGATTGCCTCCCCACGGTCAAGAACTGCCTCTTTGCCCTGAATGTGGCCTTGAACACCGGCGGCGGAATGTATGTCGATAACGAGGCGCAGCCGTTCATCAGCAATTGCACGTTTGGCTTCAACTCCGCCGGCATGTCTGGCGGCGCGATTTGGTGCTTAGGCGACTCTGAGGTGACGCTTGAGAACTCGATACTCTGGGCAAATGGGCGAGAGATCGACTTGGATACTGGCGGCTCGGCCTCAGTCAGCAACTGCTGCGTTTATGGCGGCTATCCGGGGGATGGGAACATCGCGGACTATCCGCTTTTCGTCTTCGGACCAGAGGGGGATTATTACCTCTCCTGCGTCGCGGCGGGGCAGAGCGAGGACAGCCCGTGTATCGACGCCGGGAACGACTCTGCCATAAACTGCGAGCTCGACTGCCTCACGACGCAAACCGACGGCGTGCCCGACAGCTGGATGGTCGATCTTGGCTATCACTACCCGACCGATGTGGCCGGCGAACTTGCCATCTATTGCTATCTGAACGACGGGAGATTCGCGCCGGGCGATACTCTCATCGCTCAACTTGAGGTCGATAACCCTGGACCTGAGGTCGCAGTCGATGTCTATTCGGCTATCGTCTTGCCGAACGGTGCGATAATGACCTTCACTGGCGGCAGTTTCGCCGTGGGCCTCTACGCGTGGTTCTCGGACGTCACGCTGGTTGAGGGTTTCAAGTCCGGCGTCGTTACGGCCTTTGAGACCCTGCTCCCGGTCGGTATGGACGGCGACTACCTGTTCGCGGCCGCGCTCACCGAGCCGAGCACGCTCACTTACCTCGCCGGGCCCTCCACTTACGCCTTCAGCATCCACACGCCGTAGCTGGCGAGTTGTCCACAGACTGGCCCCTTGGCTAGCCCTGTCCGAGAAAGCGCGCCGCGCGGCAAATGGCGGCTCAATCGGACAGTTGCCCGGGTTGCTTCGAAAGGCAAGAATGACGTGCTTCATCAAGATTTCCGGAGCGCCAATCGCGACTAGAGCCCTATTCCTGCCGCAACATGTTGTGTGTTCCGGCAGAGGCCATTATATATCGTTCAGGTGAGCCTTTTGTCGCTAAAGAATCAGATTTGTATTGTGGCGCCAAAGGCGCAATCCGCACCTGCATCGAGTTTCTGCTTAATGAGTCGCAAGTTGAGGCGGCTTCCGTAAAAAAAGTCGTTCTCGGCGGGGCGTTTGGCAGCCTAATCGACACCGGGTCTGCGGAGGCGATCGGGCTTATACCGACGTTTGAGCACGCCGAGAAGGAGTCATTGGGCAACACGGCTCTGGCGGGGGCAATGCTCGCTCTTCTGTCGAGGCGCAGGCTCGATGAGATGCGTGAGCTTCAAGAGAGGATAAGATACGTCAATCTCGCGGGACGAGCGGAGTTTGAGGAGCGTTTCACTAAGAACCTTGCATTTGGATGAGTTCGGTGTGTCAGTCGCATTTCTCTGTGTCTCGCGGTGCGTGCTTGCGGTCAACTGTCAACCGCCAACCACCTGTATGACGACGGGCCAGAGGGCATCGACGGGGCTCAAAGGCGCCGGCGAGCCTAGATGACTCGGACGACAATTGTGCAGCCGCTGACTATCCTGCCATGGAGGTTTTGCGCTATTGGGACGCACGCTGAGTGACCGCTATCTTGTGTGCGTGAACAGTGTATCCGACCGCCTCGAGAATCCTGAGCGCACCCGAATTACTTGGGCTGGTTCGGCAGATTGGAACGCGACCTAACTGTAGCACCCTGGCGGTTGCGTGGGAAACCACTGCCTTTCCGAAGCCTCTACCGGTGTATCTCGGCAGTGTTTCAAACCCCAACTCCTCAACCTCATCTTGCATATGCGCAATCGCTGGAGCATCACAAACGCTAACAAGCTTAGATTCTTTGAATACCCCGTACGCTATGCCGTCTTTGATGTTTCGAGTAATGTCCGTCCTCAGACAGGGTGAATCGGCCCCTGGATAGCGCTCAACTGTCATTGTGACGAACGCTTCCATGTCATTAAGCTGAACCGCTCGGCACCCCTGTACATCGAAAACCTTCACATGCTCAGGTTTACAGTACAAGATGCACTTGGTTCTAAGGGCATATGCCTCGCCAAAGAGCTCAGACAATACCCGACTGAAAGGAGGCTTGAGCAGGTCACCAGGGCTCTTGAATGCCTTCATAGCCACCCTCAGCTGACCCATTAGGTCTGGCCTACAAGAAACCACAGCCCGGTTGTCAAAAACATGCACCCATACGGTGAAAGCCATACCCCACCCTTTTTCAGGGGCAGCCCTCCGAGCGCATGAGGCCAAGACCACCTTGCCCTCTGGCGCCTTACTTACGTCAAAACACAAGTAAGCCGAGAAGTACTCTTTCACTATTGCTTCGATGTCTCGCACAAGCATATCCACCTCAACTATAAAAACAACCAGTGTCTACCAGAAGATGTATTGCGAACCAAGGTTTGGCCGCTGTTTTGAAAGCTGGATGAGTTTCCCCAGAGACACGTGGAACCAACCCCCACGACCTGTCCAAGGAATCGCGTCTGGGAAGCCCTATCCTCACTCGCTCGGACATCGCTGCCCTCTTTTACAGCAACTATCGTAACCGTCGATGATCTGGTCGATCACCCATGCACCTTCGAGCACACGGAAAGTAAGAATGAATTCATTATCCGTTCCCTCTTCTCGGCACACAACCCGAATAGTCTTAGACTCCTCTTTCTTCACCATCTTCACACTCCTCATGCGTCTCATTCAATAACGAATAGCCACCTGATGCTCCCCTCATTGTGTGGGCATCCCCAAGCCCATAATCCCAGCGGCCCAAATCCGGACGGCCGGATTGGAAGTGATGAGTACACAGCGATATACTAAGCAACATACTAAGCAACATCTCCGTTCTGTACCTCCGCGACAATCTGTGGCTTCCTGTATGAAGGGGGAGATGACCACCTTCCAGTCACATTGTCCAGGACATACTCTTCCCTGATATAGAGCTTTCGAACACCCTCAATCCGGGATTTCACGAGGTCCTCGGCAGTCAAAGGAGTTCTGGCAAACTGGGCTCCCCAGGTCGGACCCATGTTGCCGCCGCGAAGGGCCGTCGTATAGACCGTCAACGTGACGCCGGCGTCCATCTTGATGATGCTGCCTGAGAGGTCAAAGAACGTGTCCGCGTCCGTCGAGCCGATGACCAGGTCCTTGCTGACGGCATATTCCTTGTTGCCGTAACTGCCGGGCGTGATGTAAGTGCCGACTGTTCCGTCCGCGTCGAGGTCCGCCATCGTGTATGGGTCGTCCTGCCTGCCTCCTGTTACGATGATTGTGTCATTGGCATAAATAATTCCCATTCTGCATCCCTCCTACTCTATCTGATTAACACAAAAAGGTAAAACTCAAATCGTATCTTTCACAACAACAGTGTATTGTAGCCTGCCCCCCGCCGCCTGTCAAGGTTTTCTCGCTGTCGTGATAAGGGCGGCTCGTGAGCCGCCCCTACGGCATATCCGTTGGCAGTTGGCAGTTGGCAGTCAATCCGCAATCCGCAATCCGCAAGGCGGTGATTGACACAGCAGGCCGCGTGCCATAGGATTCGGCCTATGAAGACCTTTCTGGTGAATGGCAGAGGCAAGGGGATTTAACGGTGATGGCGAGTGATGGTGAGGTGTATGTCTCGGCGGTCGTGCCGATGTTCAACGAGGAGAGTTCGCTCCCCGAGCTTTACGAGGAGCTGAAGTCGGCGTTGGAGGTGGTGCGAAAACCTTACGAGATGGTCTTCATTGATGATGGCAGCACTGATTCAACGGCCGAGCGGGCACTGGACATCTGTGCGAAGGACGATTGCGTAACGCTTATCAGGCTATCGCGGAACTTCGGGCACCATTCGGCGTCAACGTGCGGTATGGACCACACCCGGGGCCAGGTAGTGGTGCTCTTGGATGCGGACCTGCAGAACGATCCGGCGGACATCCCGAAGCTTTTGAAAAAGATCGAGGCGGGATACGATGTCGCTCGCTGCTGGCGTCAGGGCCGGAAGGACCCGGTCTGGCGGACTATCCCGTCCAGGTTCGTTAATTGGCTCACTTGCAGGGCCACAGGCGTCAAGCTGCACGACTACGGGTGCTCAATGCTGGCGATGCGGCGTGGCGTGGTTGAGAGGATGTCTCGCTTCACGGAGCGGCATCGGCACGTCAGCGGGCTGATCAGCTGGACTGGCGGGAAGGTGTGCGAGATCAAGGTTCAGCATCGCGAGCGAAAGTTCGGCAGGTCCAGGTACAACTTCATCTCGCTGTTGCGGCTAACGGTCAATCTGATGACGGGCTTCTCGACGCTGCCGTTACAGATCGTTGGTGTCTTGGGCGTTTTGACAGCGCTTCTGGGGTTTATTGGAGCGATTTATCTGGTCGTCAAGCGATATGTCTATGGGGTTGACCTCAGCGGCGTGGTCATCGCGACCGCGGTCATATTCGTATTCGTTGGTATAAACTTTCTGGCACTCGGCATCATGGGTGAATATATCGGGCGTATATTTAGCGAAGTTCAGGCCAGGCCGTATTACATTGTGGAGAGTGTGTTTTCGAGGAAAGGGGCAACTGGGGAGAGAGAGCAATGACAAGTTGGAAGTTGGAAGTTGGAAGTTGGCGAACAGCCCTTCTCATCCTTCATCCTTCATTCTTCCGCCTTACGAGATCGACGGTTCTCATGGTTCTGTTGGCGCTGTCATGTCCCATCATGCCCGTGATTGCTGGAACGCAGGCCACGGTCTCGCAGTTGCTGCCTCGGATAGTCATAGTAATCGCGGAGAACGCGTTCCGGGATGAGGAGTTCGATGTGCCGTTCAAGTATTTCGAGGGCCGCGCTTTGGCAACGGTTGCCTCGACTAAGCTCGGGACCATAACTGGGATGCTGGGTCATAAGGCCGAGTCGCAAGCTCTTCTGAAGGACATCGATATCGACAGGCTAGATGCTCTGGTCTTTATTGGGGGCGCCGGAGCCCGCCAGTATTGGAGGGACCCTATGGCTCATAAGCTTGTAAGGGAGGCGGTTGCTAAAGGGAAGGTGCTTGGAGCGATCTGCATCTCGCCGGTTACTCTGGCGTATGCGGGTGTTTTGAGAGGCAAGAGAGCCACAGTGTGGGTCTCGGAGCGTTCGCGCCTGATAGAGAAGGGCGCGAAGTACACCGGCAAGGATGTTACAATCGATGGGCTGATCGTAACAGCGGATGGGCCGCCGGCGGCCCGGAAGTTTGCCGAGGCGATACTCAAGCTTGTGATTGAGCAGGCGAAGAAGAGGCAGCAGACGAAAGAGTCGGTGAAGGAGCAAGCGGCCGCCGCGGCGGGTAAGTAGGCGTTCGCTGTCAACGTGGGAGGTGCATGGATGGTATGGGCGAAGAGAAGAGTCGAGGATAGATGCGCTCGACGCTGGTAATGATTCTTGCTGGAGGTAGGGGCCGACGGCTTCACCCGCTAACGAAGGACAGGACAAAACCTGCCGTGCCTTTCGGCGGCGTCTATCGGCTGATAGATTTCACGCTGAGCAACTGCGCCAACTCCGGCCTGCGGTGCATCTATGTCCTGACACAGTACAAGTCCGATTCATTGATCCGGCACTTAGGTCTCGCCTGGCGAATCTACAACCGCGAGCTTGGCGAGTTCATCGACCCAATCCCCGCGCAGCAGCGTCTGGGGGCGAACTGGTATCTTGGCACAGCAGATGCGATTACTCAGAATGTTGAGCTGATAAAGCGATCGGGTGCAGAGCACCTTTTCGTGTTTTCTGGGGACCACGTTTACAAGATGAATTATCAGCTGATGCTCGACTTTCATAGGGAGCATCGAGCCGACGCGACGATTGTAGCCCTGGAGAAGCCCAAAGAGGTCGGAAGGCAGTTCGGCGTGGCGGTGATCAACGACGAGAGCCAGCTGGTTGATTTCCAGGAGAAACCCCGGCACCCTAGGCCTGTTCCTGGGCATCCTGATGTCTGCCTCACCTCGATGGGGGTTTACCTTTTCAATGTAGATTTTTTGCTGGATGTTCTTGAGAAGGATAGCAGAACAGATTCAGAACACGATTTTGGCACAAATATCATTCCCATGATGATGAACATGGGGAAGGTTTGCGTCTATGACTTCTGTAACGAGTGGACGCACGAGCCCCGGTATTGGGAGGACATCGGGACGCTGGACGCCTACTGGAAGGCCAGCATGGGCATGCTGGAGCTGAACCCCAAGTTCAACCTGTTCAACCCAGAGTGGCCGCTCCGCTGCTACCACGGGCAATACCCTCCTGCGCGGACTGTCTTCGCGGATGACGAGCAGATCGGCTTTACCGGCAACGTGCTCGACTCGATGGTCTGCGAGGGTGTCGTAGTCGTGGGTGCGCTCGTCAAGCACTCAATACTCTCGCCCGACGTCAGGGTAAAATGTTACGCGGAGATCGAGGATTCCGTAATCATGAGCCACGTTGTCATCGGCAAAAACGCTAAAATTAAGAAGGCCATTATCGACAAAGAGGTGGTCATCAGAAACGCGGCCGTCATAGGGCACGATGAGGATAAGGATAGAAAACGCTTTCATGTAACAAACAACGGCGTGGTCGTTGTCCCGAAAGGTGCGGTGGTTGAGGCGTAGGTGCTGCTATCGGGGAGAATCTATCAGCTGCAGGTTGCAGCTCACAGGTTCGAGGCAAGGCACCAAGCCGACCAAACTCCTCGCAGGCCAAAAACGCTTCGCAAGCTGAGACACTCAGGTTTGCGGTGTGAGGCTCTCTGTTAAAAAGATGCAGATCAAGGTTTTTGGGTGAGAGCAGTAATAATCGGCGGCGGCATCTCTGGCCTGACAGTGGCATATCGCCTTCTCAAGGCGGGACTCAGCGTACAGATACTCGAGCAGTCCGAGTTCCTGGGTGGGCTGGCCAGGTCTTTTGAGCTGGCCGGGCTGACCGTTGACCGGCACTTTCACTTCTTCTGCGAGGCGGAGCTCGATTTCCGCCGCATGGCGAGCGAGCTCGGCCTCGAGGACCGCCTCGTCTGGCGCAGAATAACCCGTGCTGTCCAGCTCGGAGGCAGAATACACCCAATCTCCACGCCAATGGACGTTCTCAGGTTCACGCCGCTGAGGTTTTTGGACAGGCTCAGGTTTGCGCTCAACGTGCTGAAGGGACGGCATCTTTCGAGCATCAGGCGACTCGACAAGCTCACCGCAGAGGATTGGCTGAAACGCTCGGTCGGCGAGGCAGTCTTTGGGACTATCTGGAGGCCGCTGCTTGAGGCAAAGTTTGGAGACCGCGCAAGCTGTATCTCCGCAGCCTGGCTCTGCGCCAGACAGCGAATGCAGCAGGAGAACATCGCCTACCTCCGGGGCGGGGCCTCGCTCGTCGTATCAACCCTGGCTGAACAGGTGAGGCGCCTCGGCGGCGAGGTGGCTCTCGGCGTAACCGCAACTGGGATTGATCTTGAGGGCAATTCTGCAGTCGGCGTTTCGACCACCGCTGGCCAATTGAGCGCGGACGTGGTCGTCTCGACGCTGCCGATGCCGCGGCTGTTGTCGATAGCCAGGGGGCCATTAACCAAATATCTTGAGCCGTTCTCCTCGCTCGAGTACATCGGCGTCGTCAGCACGGTAATTCTGCTCAAGAGGCCAGTCTCACCATACTTCTGGCTCAATACAAACGATGCAGAAGTGTCGTTCGCCGGCATCATCGACCTGACGAACCTTGACCCCGCAAGCAGCGACAAGCCACACGTTGTTTATATTCCACAGTATTGTTCGACGGACGCTGACCTCTTCAAGGCGCCAGAGCGACAGGTCATATCCCGGATAGTCAGGGACCTGGTCAAGGTCAATGGGGAGTTCTCGGACGACTGGGTTTTGGGCGCGGAGGTTACCAAGGATTGCTTCGCCCAGCACATCTGCACGCCCGGCCTGCTCGATAGAATCCCAGCGCATAAAACGTCGGTTCACGGTTTCTTCATGGCCGAGTGGTCGCAGTTCTACCCTAACGACAGAAGCGTAAATAACTCGGTTCGGATTGCCAACAGCTGCGCCAGGACCGTCCTCGACTCTGCGGCCAGACGGTAAGCTCCTAAACATGCCGGGTCGGCAGGCTACGCTCCGGCCCGGAGCCTCCTGCGGCCAAGATCGAAGAAAAACGACTGGGCGAGCATGGCTATCAAGATTACGTTCCTGATGATCACATCCCAGCCAGCCCTTGCTCCCTCGCCGGACGTTGAGAAGCAGCCGCAGCTGATGTCAAGACCGCGCGTTAGCGCAACGATGCTGGCGGTGATGAAGACAAGCAGGAGCCCGGCCGTTACTACGGAGGCGGCGTCCGAGAACACCCCGAGGATGAGGCACAGCCCGAGGATAAGCTCTATCCAGGGCAAGATGACCGCAAATAGGTTGATGAGCACGTGCGGCACGATTCTATAGTTGTTGACCATCTGCGCGAACTGGCCGGGATGCACGATCTTGTCCATGCTGGCGTAAACGAAGACCGCTCCCACGAACATCCTGAAAACGAGAGCCGTTACTCTGTTCCAGAGAATCCGTCTCAAAATGTTTCCACCGGAAGCGCCCATCATTTTTCGACCGGCCCCTTGTTTTGGTACTCCCTCATCCCGCCAGTAAACACGAGAATCGGCCTGTTGAGCAAGTCGTGAAGCATCTCGGCCACCTCGAGCGCCTCGTCGCACTCGACGTCGCTGCAATACGTAACGACCTTGTCTGCCTTGACGAGAGACTCCTTGAGGCCTGGGGCTACATCCTCGAAAGTTTTCGCCGGGATGTTGATCGCGCCCGGGATATGGCCCGTCTCGAACTCGACTTTCGGCCTGGCGTCCACGAAAACCACGCCGGGGGTCTTTTGGAGCCTGAGCGCGGTCATAAGATCGATCTGGGAGATCGCGTCCGTCTGGCGCCCCGAATTGGCAATGGTCTGCTTGCTCGGGGGCTGATAGCTGAACAGGTCCACGCCTCGCGTCCGAACCGCGTTGACCACAAGTCCCACGGCACTGCCCAGAACAACCAGCAATACCGAGCGAACTATCAGCCTCTTAACATCGCCCTTCCTGAAAAGCATCGTCAGAACTTCGCCTCAGAGTGTCTTGCCCAACTTGCCCGCTGCAACATAAAGTCGCTGCCTGCAAGGTGTGTCAGAATATCACCACTGGCACGGCGAGCTCAACAGTTGAAATCAGCCTTCAAGAATGCTGCCGCCCTCGGAGATGGTTCGCAGTTTGAGGCCCGCACTTCGGCTGCAACGCTGCGGCCTCTGCCAAACCTCATGCCATTGAACGATCGAGGCGAGGGTGAACTCCGGCTCGGCGACCTGTTTGGGTTTGCTGCTCGTCCTGAATACCTAGAGTCGCACCGCGTTGATCGAGCACATGACAAGCAGGTACAGAAGCGGTCGCATCGACAGGAGTCGCAACGAATGCCCCGTAAACGAGCAGCCATAGCATCTTGCGTCAGCACCATAGCGTCAAGTTTGGACACGGTTATAAGAACGGGCTTGCGATCATTGCATGGACGTGGCTAAATGGTTCTTCATTCACTCGATCTAAAGACCATTTAGCCGAGAGTCAAAAGGACAACAGGAATGGAAGCTCGACCTGGGAAGCTAATTCAGATGCTAGAGGGCGCGAGGCAGTTCGTCGTGCCCGTCTATCAGCGCCCTTACAGTTGGGAGCTGAAACACTGCAAGCGGCTACTCAGCGATGTTGTGAGAGCCGGCGAAAAAGAAGAGATCCCAGCCCATTTTTTTGGGTCGATCGTGTATATGGAAAAAAGTCTCTATGAGACCACCTTTATCCCACAGCACATGGTCATCGATGGACAGCAGCGCCTGACAACGGTCTCGATGCTCTTACACGCGTTGGGTGCAGCATCAGAGAGGCGAGGAATTCAGGAGGACATTAACCAGAGGAGAATAACGGACAATTTCCTCATGAACCCGTTACAAAATGGAGAATCGCGCTACAAGCTGATTCTTACTCAGACAGACAAGAACACCCTGATTCGCCTGTTTGCCGGAGAGGAGCAGCTTGAGCCCCTCTCAAAACGGATTATACAAAACTACCAATTCTTTCTGAGTCAGCTAAACCATCCTCAGGTGGACCTAATGGCCATCTACCGGGGGATTAGGAAGCTGATCGTGGTGGAGATCGCGCTCTCCCGCGAGCACGACAATCCTCAGCTGATCTTCGAAACCCTCAACTCTACTGGACTGGAGCTAAGCCAGGCCGACTTGATCCGCAACTACATACTCATGCCCCTGAAACGAGATAGGCAGGAATTGCTCTACAACACCCAGTGGTTCCCTATGGAGCAGAGCTTTGGGCAAGAGCAATACGCGAAGAAATTCGACCAATTCATGCGCGACTACTTAACAGTGAAGATGACCGGAATCATCCCGAAGATAAACCAGGTGTACGAGAGGTTCAAAGCATATAAAGAGAGCAGCAAGTCCAGCTCGACTGAAGAGATCGTCGCTGATATTAACCGGTATTCCAAGTATTTTGTGCGCATCGCTCTTGAAAAGGAGAAGGACGAGGAGATAAACCTGATCTTCCATGATATCAACAGGCTAACAGATGTCGCGTATCCCTTTCTGCTTGAGCTGTGCGATGACTATCAGGAAAGACGACTCAACCGGGAAGAATTCATAGAAATCCTAAGATTGGTCGAGAGCTATGTCTTTCGCCGTACAATCTGCGCACTCCCCACCAATTCGCATGGCAAAACGTTCGCCACTCTCAGTCGGGACATAGACAAAGCAGACTACGTTGCGAGCTTCAAGGCGACTCTTTGGGTCAAGGATGGTAACGAGCGGTTTCCGCCTGATGACATGTTTAGACGGGAATTCGAGGTTAGTAACGTCTATAGCCCCAAATCACGCAAATACTGCCTCGACAAACTGGAGAACTTCGACTCCAAAGAACGAATTGATTGTGATCACTATACTATTGAACATATAATGCCGCAGAATAAGGACCTACCTGAGGCGTGGAAAACGGAGCTGGGCGATAACTGGCAAGAAGTTCAAGACCGCCGGCTACACACCATCGGCAACCTCACGCTTACGGCTTACAATCCAGAAATGAGCGACCGCTCCTTCGTCGAGAAGCGCGATATGCGAGGTGGCTTCAAGCACAGTCGCCTCCGCCTCAATCGCGGCCTGGCAGAGCTCCAAAACTGGAACGAAGCTGAGATCCAGAGGCGAGCTCAAGAACTCGCGGATGATGCCCTAACTATATGGCCGGCGCTTGATGCTTCTGCGGAGAACATCGAGAAAATCAGAGAGAAGAAGCACCCCAGCGCTCGCAAGTACACGTTGGCGGATCACAAGCATCTTACCGGGGATATGATGCTCCTTTTCGAAGAACTTCGGAAGCGAATTCGCAGCCTTCATCCCGATGTCTGTGAGGAGGCCACGAAGCACTATATTGGATACAAACTCGACACGCATTTCGTCGATGTGATTCCTCAAAAAAGACGTCTACTCCTCACTCTCAACTTGGCCTTCCCTGAGATCAGTGATCCCCAGGGCAAGTGCAAAGACGTCACTGGTAAAGGCCGCCTCGGAAACGGAGAAGTCCAAGTTGGCTTTGAGGGGCTGGAAGATGTAGATTACATTATGACTTTGATCCGCCAAGCTTTGGACAACCAGATAGAGCACGATGATGTTCAAGAGGACTGAATGCAAGGAAGGAGTGCTTGGCGGCAAGCCAGTTATTAAGGGCACCAGGATCAGCGTTGAGGTGATAATGGAGCTGCTTGGTTCCGGGATGAGCATCGATGAGATACTCGAGGACTACAAACACCTTGGAAGGGAGGATATTCTCGAGGCGATCCGGTACGCGGCTCACGCAGTTTCGGGCGAATCTTACCTGGACATCGAGGCCGTCACAAGGGGATGAGTTCACCCCCGAGATGGCTGGTCTCTGATCCCCCAACTTCTCAGCGATCAGGGAGATTAGTCCTCTATCCTCAGGACGCCGGACTCACTGCTGACCGGGACCAGAGCTTTTGAGACTAAGCGACGCCTCAATCCCCGGTTGCCGCTCCGTGGGAGCCAGGGCAGGCTTGCCTATCCGATAAGCTAACGCAGAGTCGTTCGTAGAACTTGCGGCTGATCGCGAAGAGCTCCTTGCGGGTGAGGTGTTCTGCCCAGTTGACGCCGGAATTGGTCTTGGTCTTTAGCACCGGCCCCTGGACGATGCGCTTCCAGGTCGTGTTGTCTATCGAATGGAAGGGGAAGTCCGTGATCAGCGAGACGTCTCCGATGCCGAAGCCGTGGTAGTCGTGAGGATACCTGTCGAATACGACCGACAGCCACTCGCGCATCCGCGGCCTAGAGCGAGGCACCATCCCGCCGAGGCCGACGAGCGGCCAGTCGCTCCGAAGCCTTTGAAGCACATCGAAGTCTTCACCGTAATGGAAAACGGGAACAGGCGACAGGCCGCGCGCTTGCATCAACCTCAGGTTGGACATGCTCGCCTCAGCGTCTCCGATGACATCGAGGTTGACATACAGATCGATGTGCTGGCAATTGCGCTCGACGAACTCGCAGTACTGGACTATGTTGACCTGTTTGCCAGAGCGAAAGGCCGAGAAGGCTCCCGAATCGAGCATGACTGAGGTGAAGTCCCCGTTCGGGACAGAATCCCGCCCGGCTCGCTTTAGCGAGGCATAGGAGAAAAGAACATTTGCCCCGCCAAACACCGTATCGAGAAGGTTCCCATCAATTCCAGCGAAATAGACCTTCATTCTGAGAGAAGCCGATTAACTACAACGTCCCTCGCCTCAGCGAGAGCCACCACCTGTCAACTGCTGCCGGATCATTCATAGCGGCTTTCCGGTGTCGGGCTTGCGCTGAACTTGTGGCCCTCCAGGACCACATCGTAAAGCTCCAGCTCGTCCTCCAGCGCAACGCGAACCTCCCGTTGCTCGGTCACGGTGTAGTCCGAATCGGCCCCGAACTCGGCGTCAATCTCCTTCTGAAGGTCGTCGTGCAAGATGTGGAACAGGAGTATCGTCTTGATGTGTCTGTAGCCGAGCCGCTGCCTCGACTGGCCGCCGTCAAGTGTCGCGACTGACTGGTCCCGAGGCAGAACGACTATCGGCCTGGCAACCTTGAAGTATGGGCCGCTGCCGTGCTTTATCTGCGACATAACTTCTCCATCTGTATGAAAACCTCAACCACAGAGACGCCGAGAGCGCGGAGCATCTTGCTGCCCTTCTTCTCTGTGTCTCAGTGGTTTTGCTAGAAGCCGTCTGGGTAGTCAGCGTCCGGGAATATCGTTGCGGCCTCCGAGAGCTTGGCCTCCTTGTCAATGAACAGCTCGACCGTCCGCTCTAAGGTGTAGAACTCGGAGAGCGACGTGATCGCTGTCGGCAGGATCAGCTTCGGCTCCAAGAGGTGCGCCGTCGCATCTTCCCACTCTTCATTGTTGCCAATTATCGCCTGGAAGTCCGCCTGGAAAGTGGCCCAGTCGTCTATCCGCCGGATGACTCTAAACGACTGCACAACAGGATATATGGCGGCGCCGAGGTTGCCGACGTCGGTTGTGAACGGGATGCCAACGGTCAAAAGGTCGGCGATTGCGCTGGTGGCGGAAACGGCGGGTTGCAGGTGTATGCCCGAGCTTAGGATGGCGCCTTGTGCGAACGGGGGGGTGCCGGCGGGGTTCATGCCGTCCGGATAATAGGTGGTATTGAACATCCCAAGGACTGAGACGCTCACCTGAACACCCTTTATCACGAGGCCGTCGCAGCACAGAAGCCGCTTGCCTTGCTCGGGAGCGGCGCCGCCGTGCAGCCCGCGCAGAAATGGCTCCGAAATCATCTCCTTGACAGTCATCTTGGCGCTTCTTATCGGCACGCCGAGCGAGTTCTTGCCTGCCTCCTGAGAGTTCGCAATGCCGTGGCAGCTCTCACCATAAAGCTTGCTCGCCTCGAGCTTCTGCTCAAACGACAGCGGGAAAAGCTTAACGTCCCAGCCGTCCTGATACCGCAAAAGCTCCGTGTTGTACTGCCGCTGCACTCGCTGGGGATGAACCTCCCCTTGTACCTCCGCCGGGTCGATGCTGAACTCTGGCAATGTTGTTGGATCAAATCCTGGCATGTATATCTCCTCCTATCATCGTTGTGGTAGTCTCGGTTACTACTCTGCGAGGCAGCGCTTCCAGCCTTCGCAGCCGCTACGGCGGATTAGGCTCGCTGCGAAGCACGAGCCAGAACCCTCACGGCGCCACGCCCTCTTGCCAGAGCCACAGCTCGTAATGGAGCTCGTAGCGCTGGATGCCATCCTTATCGTCCATGAATCCGTCCTTCTCGGGCGTGTGCCGCGGAATGAAGCCAAGCCCCTGCTCCTCTCCAATCCTTTTTGGGTCCGCCGGCTCCGAGAAGTCGTATATGGGAATGACGTCCCCACCGGCCAAGTTCAGAAGCGACATGACCATCTCGAGTATCTCGTCCATCCGCCTCATCACGAAGCTGTCGTCGTCTCGGCTCGCGCGAACGTTCACCACAAACCTGACGCGCATCTTCGAGTTGAGGCCTCCGGAGAAGCTATCAACCAATAGCTCGATCCAATCTGGAACCGAATCGAGCTCCTTCGGCGTCACCCAACCTCCGAAGAGGTCCGAGCATCCCTGAACAATGACCGGAACATCGCCTGACAGGTTGTCCACCACAAACTTATAGAACGACAACCGCTTGTTACGGGGCTTCGCACAGTCCGGCAGCGTCATCTCACACCTCCAAAGCTAATCCGTCTGTTTCTCGTGCATGGAAGCTTCGCAGAGCTTTCCCCTGCTGCGAACGTCAACCGCCAACTCCCTGCTCTCTTCGATGCGCTGCAACCCGCGTCCTGAACGGGCAATTGTCGGTGATCCGCACGATGCCGCCCCCCAGCTCGCCCTCGAAGTCAGAGACGCCACACAGCAAAGTGATCATCGCCTCATCTCCCTCTATCGTCACGGACTGGGCATCGCCTACATTGCAGTCCGCCGGGAAACTGATTGCGTCCGAGACTCTTGCCTCCCCCTCGATGTCCTCGTACTGGAGCCTGAAAGAGACCTCGCCCGCTGGTTTAGTGCTGATGACGCACCTCGCCTCGACGGGCCCCTCTGGAGCAGCGGCTGCGTTCAGAACCGCCGCTCCACTCTCGACCTCGATCGTCCCCAGGACGACGCTTGGCGTTCTACTCTCAATCCGTTTCACGTCGTAGGTGTCGCCCTCAAAAAGCACCTCGTCCCCCGGGAACACCTCGATGTTCCAGAACTCGAACCGCATGCCGCCATCCATCGTGGGAACAACCGTGCCTCCCTCGAGCTCCAACGGCATGGGCGAGGCGCAGACCTCCAGGTCCACGAGCCCGCTCGCATACGTGTCCGTTGGCGGCAGACCGACGCCGGCAGAATCGCTCGCTATAAGCCGTCTAATGGATGCCCTCTGCCAACCATTCATCTCCCGAAAGTCGCGTTCGACCTCGTGAAGGTCCCGAAACATGAGTTGACGGTCCCCTCGATTACTACACTCGGTCGTCATCTGCCGCCTCCCATCAGACCCGTTTGGCGGTCCCTACCGCCACACTCATCGAGCTGCGCCCGGCGCCCGCTTTGTAACGCTTTGAAAGCTGCACCCATCTCTTGTCCAGCCGAGTCAGCTTACTCTCTATCTGCCTCGCAACATCCGCCCGCGAGAGCGAGTCGCCGGCATAAGTCGCGTCAAACCGCGGCAGCCAATCATTTTGAAGCATCCCCAAGCAGACCGCCTCACCTCTGTTGAGCAATGCCTCAACCATCTCCTGGTCAGTCGTCGGAAGCGAGATGCCCGTTATCTCCCCAGCGGAGGCGATCGCCTCCGCCAGCTGCTCGTCACTGAGGTGGTCAGACAAGTTCGAAAGGACAGACCTCAGCCTTGTCTCGAAGTCAGAAGCGTTCATCACAGGTTTCCTTTACTGCTGGTAGAACTCGGGAACCACATAGGCGCTGATATCCTCATCAGTGCTGTTCTCCTCCGCGCTAAGCATGAGAACCGCAACCGCGCTCGGCTGAGTCAGAGTACACCCCTCCGAGAACGTGAAAACAGCATCCCTGAAAGGATACTGCGAGTTCTCGAACGGCGTCTCGAGCACAAGCCCCTGATACTGGCTCTGCCTCTCTAAACGAGTTGTAACCGCCGGATACGGAGTGTCCAAACCGATCGCAACCACGTAGTTCTCCGGGATCATGTTGTTGACGTTGACGATGAACCCACCAATGCCTTGGTTGGGGTTGATGCCATCGAGCGCGAGCCGTTCCACGACCGAGTCGGGGAGGCCGGAGTTGACAGTCCAGTCGGCCATCTGGATGAGGTCATTCGCCTGAGCTATGTTCACCAGAAGAAGCAGGTTCTTCTCCCCATAAACCCCCGGCGCACCAAACCCATGATGCTGTATCTCCTCCGAAAGCATTCTAAGATGCTCTAATGTCAGGGTAGTAGATGTCCTCGCGAAAATGTGAGTGTGTGACGCCCCGAAAAAGGCATTCGCCTGAAAATCCGGACAGTCCGTGTTCACCTGCCAAGTCCCGCCCCACTCATCGCCAGCCTGGTTTTTCGAGAAAATCGGCGTCAACGCATTCTTCAACCGTTGCTGAAGGTGGGCCTGAATCACGCTCCCGAAAAGGTTCTCGATCCTCCTGGGATCGATCCGCTTCTGCGCTGTCCTCGTCAACGAAAACGCTATCTCGAACTCCTTGATCGGCAATGCGAACTCATAGACGCTGTTGGACTCATAGTCAGGCTCACGCCCCTCTGCGACCTCCTTGGCCACAAGGCGGTTGATCTCCTGTTTCACGGCCTCTCTAGTCGATTTCTGCGTCAATCGGTCGGCAAGACCAGACACATCCCGATCGTTGTAGGCCTTCACAAGGCTTAGCACGTCCTTGAGGACGTGCCGCCAATCAACGTCAGTGTCGCTGCCGAAAACGCCGCCCACATAGACGCCGCCTCGATACTGATAGTTGTCGAATGTAGTCAATTTCTTCCCCTTCCCTCGTGTTATCTGTTCTTTTGTGGCCGGTAGGCTTATTTCCTATAGCGCTTGCAGAAAACTTCCTGAACTCGCAACGACAAACGCCGGACCAATCGAGATGTTCAGCTCGTTGCTCCCTGCCGCTACGCCAACGACCTGAACCACATCCCCATCTCCACTCGGCTTCGTTGCTGTGACTTTGCCCGCAGTCTTGCTGAGGTAGTAGATCGAACCTGTCGTCAGAGGATCGCCAGCCTCATCGGTGACCCCGGCTATCTTCCCGCTTCGCACAAGCGTCGCCCGTTCGTTCACCTGGTAACCGCGAAGAGCCGCAAAACCGTGCGACTCGCGAACTGTCCCGCTCGAGGCATCGGCAAGTAGCGTCTTGCCGTCCGTGTTGATATGCATCAGCTCGTTCTCCTCGACCTCGACGCTCGCAATCGCCTCCCAGCTCCCTCTAGCATCCTTGTTCTTCCAAGCCATCTTCCTATGCACCTCCCATTTAGATTCTCATTTGGCCATTTGTGTCGTTGACAACCCCACCGGGCACTCTGACCTATACCGTGCCCGCCCGCTGCTTAGACCGACCCTGAACTATTTGATGAGGATCCCTCTCAGGTTCGCCAGCCGCCTAAGCCGCGAAGAAGCTGTCTCCTTCTCGCTTTGTGCCGAAGCAACCGGCGGCTGCCCCACCACAGCATCAACACCCTCCGCCGCATTTGTCAGCCGATTGATGCTGCGCTTTACCTCACTGGCGACCAGATTGTGGAGACCCTCCTCGGTGGGCCGGTCAGCCCCCTGGGACTCCTTTATGTGGGCCAAGACCTCCTTCAGAACCGAGAGCTTCTCCTTCAACTCAACCTCGGTCTCGCCGCTAACAACGCCCTGAAGCCGACGCAAGAGGTCTCTGTCCCGAACGAACTGCGAAAGCTCCAACGCCTCCTCCGCAAACACAGCACGCCGGAGAAGCTCTGCCCGGTCATCACCGGAGCCCGGTGCCTCTTTAGCATCTGCCCCAACATCATCTCGAGGCGCCTGCGCCTCGTTGGCGTCTTCCATTGTCTCTCCAGAGACTTCCTGTTCAGCCATCCGAACCTCCCTTAATGTCTAAGATGTTTTTCATGGCATCGCTTTCCTCTGTTTCCTGTTTTCTTTTGACCTTCAACTCATTCGTAGCCCCGCTTCTTTCTCGCATCCTCCGGCCCAATAAGACCAGCCGAGAGATCGGCGAGAACGATGTTTTGCTGCTCCACCTCATCGCCAGGGATCAAAGGACCCCAGACCGTCTCCACGTCCTTGAGTTGGTACTCTGGGCCTCCTAGCATGAACTTCCCCGACTCCGACAGCACAACTGACTTGGAGTTCGCTAAAGCGAACAATATCTTGGCCAGCCGCTTAAACCCCGATGCCCAGTAGATGCGCTTTCGATATGTCTTCTTAGCAAGTGGCTCGTAGAGCAGTCGAAGCGCAACGCCAGAGATGTTCGTCCCAGTCCAATTCAGCGGCTCGAGATGCGATTCCCCGGCCGTCTTGTATATCTGCCCCACCAAAAGGCTGAGTGTCTTGAAGAAGCTCTCCGGAATGCCCACCGGCTTCATCCGGACGATGTCCTGCCTCAACTGGTCGTTCTCGGTCAGAAAATGTATCTGGTCGCCGCCAAGCCTGACGACAGACTCCTCGACATCATCGCTGTCAGGTGGATCGATATTGATCGCCTTGAGTATCGATTGGTCGTTGTAGCATTGCCAATAGGCGTCGGACATCATCTGATTGACCGCGTCGAGCATAGGAATAAGCGGAGCGATGTCCGAGTCCCCAACCATCTGCATTCGCTGGACCGAGTTCGGGATGTGAATAATTGGGATCATCCCCAGGTTATGCTCCGAGATGCTTGTAACCTCGAACTGGACACCCTCCCCCTCATCCCCAACAGTGTGCGGTCGAGCGGCCCGTAGCCTGACTATCCTCTCCCTATCCATCTCAACACGATGCCAGCGGAACTTCTCGCCCTTCCTGGCTCAGGCTCGACCTGCTCCCACTGAAAGATATACGCCAGCACCTTGTCCCTATCCAGCTCGTCGTACTCAATGTCCCAAAGCTGGTCGTAACTTATTGACTGAACCCTCAAGACGCTTGGGCCAGCTGGATCATAACTCACCGAGTAGAACGTCCCGCCGCAGATCCCCGCGTCAATTGCGTCCGTCAAAAGCCTCTGTCGAAAACCATTGTCGCTGAACACCCGATCCCAAAGCGCCTGGACCCGCGCGCTCTCGGCCTCATCCGCGCCCACCATACGAACGCCTGCGAATTTACAGTCGCCGAAAAGAGCGTCAGCCGAATTATCGACGATCTGTCTCGGGATGCCCACCGATATCGGAAGCCTAAGCGACAGCTGCGCCGCCGTCATGTTCTCATAAAGCGGTATGCGGACATCCCTGTTGTCATACAAGCGCCGATAGTTGGCGACCTCGGTCAGTCTCGATAGCCTCGCCCGTGAGACCACAGTCGCGCCAAAGCCACGTCGCGACGCCGATTCGCCCCCGTTTACAATCGTCCCATTTTCTCTCACCTGATCCACCTCGGACTCGATTGTTATCTTGTGTTCCTTTTTCGATTTCGGAGAAAACCCAAAACCTCTTCACCGTCTCTGGCTCTCGTAAGCAGTTGACGCTTCCGATCCAATTCCCCTACCTGAAAAGCCAGATTCATAAACGACATTCGGGACGGGAGGCCATTTGAAGGACACTTCAGGATCGCGGCCAGCCAAAGCGGTGCCACTCTACCGTGGTCCCCGATAATCAGATTGACCGTCCGCGAAGTTGTTTCTTGAAGTTGCCTGACAGGTAGATAGATGAGTTCATGTTGCAGTCCGAACTGCTGCCTCCTTCACCTGGCGGGTGTAAATGAGGGAGCGAGGCTGCAATCCCCGACAGGGGATACCGTGGGTAGCCGTGCATGCAATGCAACGGGAGGGTTATCATCGAGGCATAGGAGCTCTCTTTTACCGTCAGGCTGACGCCTGCGGCTACCTGTGGTGTGCCCTTTCGGGCAGAATCCCATGCGCCACGTCCCCGACGCGGCCGCAACATTCCCCTCTTCAATCTGATTATTGGGGTCAACAATAACCTCCCAGCAAATCCCCTCCGTCAACCGGGACTTATTAGACAGCCTCGGAAGTGTATGACTGGAGTCAGGTAGAGGAGGCCTTCGTAACTACGGCTGTTCGTGAGGGAAAGTTGCTCTATGAAAAGCCGACTTGATCTTGTTCGATTGTGGGTACTGAAGGCCGAAAGCGATCTTTCCGCAGCGATTGTTGTCCCGTCCCATCGCAGTTGACTCGCGGCCGATGCGTATATAGCCTTTGTTGAGAATTGGCTTCAAACTAAGCGGTCAGGCAAACATAATGGGAGAAGACACTATGCAGCCACGACAGCGACTCGTTGAGCTTCTGCGTGAGCGATCAGTAAAGAAGGGGCATTTCAAGCTCTCCTCAGGCGGAACTAGCAGCTACTACGTTGACTGCAAGATGACCACGCTCTCCGCGGAAGGGTTGAACCTCGTCGGGCGCGTGATCGTTTCCCGACTCAAGGAGATTGGCGTGCGCCATGTCGGTGGTCTAACGCTGGGCGCCGACCCAATAGCCTGCGCCGCGTGTGCCCTGAGCTGGGATGAGGGCTTCCCCGTTGATGCGTTTATTGTGCGCAAGAAGACCAAGGGACACGGGACTGGCAAGCGGATCGAGGGCCCGTTGCCAGAGGGCGAAGACGTGGTCATTGTGGAGGACGTAACGACAACAGGAAGGTCGGCCCTTGAGGCGATCGAGGCGGCTGAGGCGCATGGCTGCCGTGTCGTTGAAGTGATGACCATCCTTGACCGTATGGAGGGCGGCAGGGAGAATATCGAGGCCAGGGGTTACTCTCTCTTTGCGCTCTGCAACAGGGACGAGCTGCTCGCAGACGACTGATGCGGATTCGGCCCAGCGCTTCCGCTAACTTTTCTCAGGAGGAACACCGTGAATGATATAGCAGCGGTTTGGCAAAACGTTGGCTGGAAGCAGATCGCGTCCGCGCTTGTTTTCGTTGGGATTGCGCTCGTTCTATCGCGCAAGCAGAATCTCGGCCTAGAAAAAAGCTTCCTGATCGGCATGGTTCGGGTATTTGTGCAGCTCATGGTAGTCGGCTACGTCCTGAACGTTGTATTCAGCCTCAAGAGCGTTGAATCGATCGTCGGCCTGCTCTCGGTGATGGTTATCATCGGCGCCTTTACCTGTGGCAGGTCTGCGCCAGACGTCCCTCATGCCACGGTGATTGCGTTCATTGGCATGGCCACGGGGACGCTTCTTTCGGTTGGCCTGCTCGCGGGCCTATCGATCGTGCCCTCCCAGCCCAGACAACTCATCCCCCTCGCCGGAATCGCCATCGGCATGGGCGCAAACGTTGGGACGCTGGCTTTCGGTCGCGTCCGAGATGAGATAACCGCAAACAAGGCCAAGATCGAGGCCGCACTTTGCCTCGGCGCCACATCATCAGAAGCAATGCAAAGACATCTGAGACTCTCGCTGAGGCGCACGCTCGCCCCCACGCTCGTATCGCTCAAGCTGGTTGGGATTGTCCATTTGCCGGGCGCGATGACAGGGATGATACTTGCCGGTGCGAACGTTTTCGAGGCGGTCTCCATACAGGTCGTTGTTTTCTATCTGCTTCTCTGCCAAGCGACGGTTGTCGCCACGATCGTCTCTCACCTGGCAGCCAGGCAGTTTTTCTCCAGCGACCACAGGCTTCTCGCTTAAGGCCGGGGAACGCCCCAACTCCCCGGTTATTACCTACCACACGTCCGCCTCGGCAATATCTACCCAATACGTTCTGGGGTAGAGAGGGTCTCGGGAGCGGAGGCTCTCCGCTGGCAATGGGCAGAAGGCGAGCGATTTCGAGGTCGAACTGAGGCCGAAGGATGAGTCCATGGCAAGGCTGATCGCAAGGCTGCGGATTGTCGTCAGCAAGGAAACGGGCTTGCCTACTCGCCTGAACTCCGTCGAGAAGAACGGCGATACTACGTCCATCAAGTTCACGAAGGTCAAGCTCAATCGCGAGCTAGCCGACTCTCTGTTCACATTTGTGCCTCCAAAGGGGGTGAAGGTGCAGGAGCAGCAACGCTCGCTGTCATATTGAGAGCCCCATCACGCCGATGCTTCGGGGGCCTCGAGCGTGCGGTGGGCCGAGCTCGTCTCCAACCTCTAG
>DATLAJ010000120.1 GCA_035527515.1 bacterium | reverse complement strand
AGGTGGTGGAGTGCGTATAGGCCTGATTGGTCGGCACAGGAGCTCTCCGATGTGGCGTTCGACAGCAACGGGGTCGCATGGTTCTCCTGCGATGATCGATTTTGGGACCAGTACGAAGACTCAACACCTCGCAACTACGCGGGGATTCGTTCGTTGGCCGCCGGCGAGGCCACGGCGTATGCCACGGGCGCGGGCTATGATGCCATTGCGGTGGATCAGAACGATGTTGTATGGGCCACGTGTGGGTGGGTCACTGAAATCGCAAGCGGAAGCGTGACGACACTACTGCCTAGTGGTTTGGGCGGATGCGGCGCAGAAGCTCCCCTTTTCGTCGATAGTCAGAACCGTAAGTGGTGCCAGGGCATGCAGTACGAAGCGGATTCATACCACTATCAGCCCGGGCTTCTCCGTATCGACGGGGACGAGCAGGTTCGGTTCTATTCGACCAGCGACGGGTTGTGCTCCGGTGAGGTCAACGATATCGACGAGGACCAATACGGCAATATGTGGGTCTCGACTGAACGAGGCGTAAGCGTTCTGCTGGCTGACGGGTGCTTTTATCTGAAAGCCGATGCCGAGTCCGACGCACTGAAAGGACGCGCCTCGTTATCCTATTTGGGCCCGCCGACGAGCGTTGACGTTTACGTAGCCGTTCAGGCCCCGAGCGGGCAGATATTCTACGTTGCGCCTCGCGGTGCAGCGCCTCCGTTTCCGATATTCTATGTGGCGTTCGATGGCAGCACGGCGTTCTTGGAGCCGGGGCCGAGCTATAGCGGGCCGGGGTCGATACCCAACACACCGGACATGAAGGACCTCGCGCCTCCGCCGCTGCCCCTGCCAGACCCACCCGATGGCGAGGGCCCCACGGGCCTCGCGCTCTTCGCGTATCCCGTGCCCTACTTCGCGAACGTCCCGCTCCCGGCTTATGGCTCAATCGACGACCTCGTCCTCCTGAACACCACCCTCCCGAACGAGGCCCCAGCCGGCGCATACACGTTCCACATCGGCCTCACCGGCCCCTTCTCAATCAAGAACGTCTATCGCACCGCCTCATGCCCCTTCGAGGTGAGAGATGATTGATGGTAGTTCTGTCCACGAAGGGCCACGAAGGAGCACGAAGATGCGGGTGGCCACGCCACCCTCGGCCCAAGCTATGGGAGCGGAGGCTCTCCGCTCGCGGAGGGGGTATGGGGGACACGCGACGGCTGTCCCCCATAAAGTGGTCTCACCTCCCGGGCGGCGTCATCTGCTAAACATGTTCATCTTATGAACTCTCCTGCCTCAAATCAGATTTTTGCGGCGCCAGATGAGCTTGACGCCTCATTGCTCGGCGTTTACTCTTATTGGAGACGTTGGGCTAAGGGCGTCTTATTCTCTGGTTGAGGCGATTAACATGGAGCGGTTATATGGGTAGGTTGGTCAAGATACTGGCGTTCATTGTCCTGCTAGGTGTGCTGACTTGGATTGCGGCACAGAATAGCCACACGGTTACGATCAATTACTATAAGGGGAAGCCGATACCCCTTTTGGGTTACGATGTGGGGCCAGATGGGGCCAGGCAGGTACGTCCGTTGCCGGTGTATCTCTTGGTTTTGGGCTGTGTTTTCGTTGGCGGCCTCTTGGCGGGCATTCTTCTTATGTTCCCGCAGTTTAGGCTTGGGAGCGAGAATCAAGAGCTGAGGCGCAAGATCGTGGAGCAGCGTGAGGAGCTGGACGTCCTGCGAAAGATACCGATTGGTCAGAGCGAGGAGGAAGAGGGAGGCTCGACGGAGCCAATCCCTACGTCATAGTTTGCTCGGGAGGCTGTGAGTGCCTAAGGTCAGAATTGAGCCGCTGTCAGAGCGCAATATGGACGTGGAGTCCTGCTGCTGTCTGACGTATAACGAGGAGCTGAAGAAAGACGCCGAGACCAAGAAGAAGTGGCTCAAGGCCATGATCAAAAAGGGCTTGCGCGCTCAGCTGCTCTTCGAGGACGACAAGCCGGCAGGTTTCATAGAGTATCAGCCGATAGAGTTGGCTCCATGTCCAGCGATCGGGAAGGACCTTTATTTCATCAACTGCATAATGCTCCATATATGGGACCTCGGCCCCGGGTGCATGCAGGGCAAGGGCTATGGGCGAAAGCTCGTGCAGGCCGCGCAGCGCGACGTCAAGGAGAACACGACGGCAAAGGGGATCGCGGCATGGGGCCTCGACCACGAGTTCTGGTTCATGCCCTATACGTTCTTCAAACATATAGGTTACCAGGTGGTGGACAGACAGGGACTCCGCGTGCTTCTAGTCAAGAAGTTTAAGCACGTTGAGAACCCACATCTGATGCCCGTTTCCTATGAGCGTGAGCCCGAGCGTGGCAAGGCCATCATCGACTTCTTCTTTAGCAATCAATGTCCATATAGACTGTATCAGCTCAAGAGGTGGCGCCACATTGCGCAGGAGTTTGGTCAAGACGTGGTCTTCAACGAGTTCCACACGGACAAAAAAAACGTGATGGCGGCTTTCGGCATCAGAGCAGGCCTTTTTATCAACGGGGAGGAGGTGTTCGCCGGGCCGATGACGGATGATGAGGTCCGCGACAAGATCGCCACCGGCATCAGCCGCTCGGAGGATACATCCGGTTGGTTTGACTGAGTCGCCGCCGCAGTCGCCCACGAAGCGAATCGTGAGCGCAGATGGGGCGCCACGGTCGCCGTCCACATCGCTCACCGGCGAGTTTGGGAGCGCTCGCGGGCATATAAATAGCTCGCCGCTTCTGAGGGATGCCGTCCGGCCGCCTCGGACTTGCCTCAGAGGAAGGCATTGAGCCGCGTTCTGTTCATAAGCAACGACTATGTGTCCAAGAGGATGGCCGGCCCTGCTATCCGTTGCTTTGAGCTCAGCAAGGTGCTGTCGCTCCGGCACGAGGTCGTCCTGGCCTGCGAGAACGAGCCTGACGTCTTAGCCGAGGGGTTCTCGCTTGTTGCGTTCAACCGAGACCATGAGAAGCTGCGCGGGCTTGCGACCAGAAGCGACGTTTTGGTCTTGCCGCCATACACTCTAGCGATCTACCCCTTCTTGAAAACGTTGGGGAAACCTCTTGTTATGGACCTTTACGACCCGTTCGTGCTCGAGAAGCTCGAGGTCTATCATGGAAAGAATGTCTGGTCGCAGTTCGAATCGGACCTTGCTGTCCTGAGGGAGCAGCTTCTAGCGGGCGATTTCTTTGTTGCAGGCACAGAGGACCAGCGCTCGCTTTGGATAGGCATGCTCGCTGCGCTGGGAAGGATTAACCCAAAAACATACGCTCCCGACAAGAGCCTCAAAAAACTCATCTGCACAGTCCCGTTCGGTGTCGAAAGCACCCCACCGACGCACACGGAGCAGGTACTGAAGGGCATCGTCAAGGGCATCGACAAGGAGGACTTCGTCCTGATCTGGGCCGGCGGCATCTGGAACTGGTTCGACCCGTTCACGCTGCTTAGCGCGATGAGAGCGGTCTCCGAGATGGACAGCACGGTCAAGCTATTCTTTCTTGGCGTCCGGCATCCACACCCGTCCATGCCAAAGGAGCAGTTCCGCGTCGCAAATGAGGCCAAGTCGTTCGCCAAAGAGCTCGGCCTGCTCGGCAAATCCGTGTTTTTCAACCACGAGTGGGTGCCATATAAACTAAGGCAGAACTTCCTGCTAGAGGCGGACGCTGGCGTATCGACGCACTTCGACCACGTCGAGAATAGGTTCTCGATACGAACCCGAGCGCTCGACTACATCTGGGCTGGCCTGCCAATGATCATGACCGAGGGCGACTACATCTCGCGCCTCGTGAACGAGCGAAATCTAGGCTTCTGCGTTCCGCAACAGAACATCGAGGCGCTCGCCCAGGCCATCATGACGCTACGAGGCGCGAGGCCGGCTGAGATCGACCAATACAAAAAAAGGCTCGCTCTTCTCGCGGAGGAGTTTCGCTGGGACGCTGTTGCACGTCCGCTGGACGATTACTGCCTCTCGCCGGCGTTCGCGGCGGATAAGTTACATTCCAGCCACTCAAGCGATGGTCTGAGGGATGAGCATGCCGCCCCCGAGCGACAGGAACCGCTGGCAAGGTCATTCCCTGAGAAGCTCGTCCACCTTCTCAAGAAGTTTCTTGTCGATTAGCCGGTCAGCGCCGATATGCTTGTCCCTGATACATCCGTTCTTGTCGATGACCAACGTCGTGGGAATGGCCCTAATCCCGTATGCTCGCGCTGTAGTCCCGTCTCTGTCGTGGAGGATTGGCATCTCCAGATTGTTCTTCTTAGCGAAATCCTTCACCCTGAGCGATGAGACGCGGTCAGTCGAGATGCCAAACACCGAGACATCCTTGCCGCGAGTCTGCTTATACACTTTGTTCATCAGCGGCAGCGTGACTCGGCACGGGTAACACCAAGTGGCCCAGAAGTCTATCACAACGACATTTCCCTTAAGCGCACTCAGTTCAACCGTCTCGCCGTCGAGCGAATTCAGTCTGAAGTTGGGAGCCTGGGGCCCGCGGCCCGGAGCCGCCTTCGCGCTGGCGCTCTCAGTCTCAGATGGTTGCGGCTTCTCTGCGCAGCCGGCCATGAAAGGAAGGCTAAGCACGGCAAAAAGCATCAGAAGGTTAAGAGCTCGCCTCGCCCAAACAGGAAGACTACTCATGAGTATCATCACACTTCCTTTCCGCATAAGTCGGTTTGAGTCGGCCCTCATTAGGCCGTTCCATTTTCAGACGTTTACAAACCTATCGATGGCGGCTTCATTATGCAAGATGCCATCCTGCCCCGGGCGACGCTGGCTACCATTACCGGAAGGGTGGCACCCAAGAATGCTGATGACACGAGGGTTGAACGGGCGATCGAGTAGGGTTATGCTGCCCCAGCACTTATGAGCGATGTTGTGTTCGCTTGGGTCTGGTTCAAAAGTCTTAAGAGGAGAGATAGAGTGAATAGGCCGAGGTTGGAGCGCCAGAGCCAGAAGGGACGCTGGAAAGCCACATTGAGGGTTGTTCACCTCCTCGTAGTGGCAGCGCTCGGCATCTTAGGGCTCGGCTGTCGCACTGTCTCGCTCGACCTATCGCCTCCTCAGCAAGAGGTCTTAAGCAAGCTTGACGTCCTTGAAGGGGAGATCGAGGGTGCCTCGAACGGGACACTCGTCCTAAGACCGGCGGAGCCCGGCTCGGACGTGTCCGTTGTCTTCAAGGTGAAGAACCTCGCCGCCAAGTGGCATCCCATAATTGACATGGGCGTGGATTTCTCTGACATCGAACGGCATCCGGTTGAGATTCTCTGGCACGGGCCGAACGAACAGTTCAGCTCGAATGAGAGCGTCAAGCAGGCCTTCAACCTGAAGTACCTCGCCGGACCGAGCGTGCGGCAGCGATTGACGCTCAACCTGGCCGGCAATCCCGCCTGGCGAGGGACAGTTACCGCGGTCAAGGTAATGCTGCCCAAGGTCTCCGGGCCAGTGGGGATCGATTTCGTCCGGTTCCCGAGCGCCCCGCTGCTGTCGGTGATGATGCCATTCAGGACATGGTTCGGACTTAACAAAAGGGTGTTCCTCGCATACTTGCCATTCCTGATAGTGATGGTCTTATCTGTCCTCAACATCAGGTCGGCAGTTGCCAGTGCAAGGGCTGGAAACGGCGTGGGCCTGAAGAACTGGAAAGTGAGCGGATGGGCAAAAGATGCGAGCTGGCAAGTGCTCTTCTGGGGGCTCTGCTTGGTCTTCGCCGCCAACGCTGTCTTCCCATTTGACTTCTTCCCGTATCTGAAGTTCCCCATTGCCGGCGTTTATGTCCTGCTGCCAGAGACCATTCTCGCCCTGCTCGTGCTTTTGGGAGTTGCTCTGCTAGGCCCCGGAATCGCTCGGCTCAGTGCTCCAGAATGGGCGTTCATGGCATTCTTTGGAGCAGCCCTGCTCTCCATCAAGAACGCCTCCGCTCCCGACCGTTCACTGCTCAGAGTCATCTACTACCTCCTTCCAGCTATACTCTTCATGGCTCTCGCAAGATGTGTCCTCAGCCGCAGACCCAAGCTAGCCATCGCGAGGCGCTTCAGCATCGCCGTCCTGCTCGTGGCGTCCTGGGTAGCGTTCCACGCCGTGATAGAGGGACTTCTCGACCACAACTACCTCCTCGATACCTTCTACCGGGCGTTCGCACCGATCTACGTTGAATACACACTCGGCATGCCCGTCGCATCGTCGTTCACAGACCCCAGCGTGCTCGGCTCATTCCTCGTCATGTGTCTCCCGCTGGCCTTGTTCTTCGCACTGCACGAGAAGCGGAGTAGCTGGCTGGGCATCTTCGGTTTAGTTTCAACCGGCCTGATCGCCATCGCCCTGGTCTATTCATGCTCGTACGGCAGCCTCGTTGCGGTAGTCGCGGCGGTCGGAATATATTTCCTCCGTATGCACAAGAAGCTGCTCTTGGGCCTGTTCGCGGCCGGCGTGGTGGCTGTCGTCGTTGCCGCGGTGCTGATGGCGCCACAATATAAGCAATACCTGGCCGATGTCAGGCAGGTTGATGGGCTGATCCGACAGGGGCACTTGACGCAGGACGAGATCGTCGAGCTCGCGGGCGAAAGGCTCGATCACACGCTGCTTTACTCCGTCAACCAGAGGGTCGATGGTGGCCTGAGCGCCCTTAGGATGATGCGAGACCACCCAGTATTCGGGATCGGGATAGGCAACTTCGAGGCGATTTTCGATGAGTATTATCGCAAGAACCCGGAGACCTTGAGGATTTACAAGGTTCCGGACAACGTTCTGTTCACGATATTAGCCGAGACAGGTATTCTGGGGCTTCTAGCTTTCCTCGTCTTCGTAGCCACGGTCGTCCGAGCGTCCCTGCGCGCGCTCAGGGCCACAAAGACTGACCGCTACTGGAACAGTTATGTTTGGGCCGTGTGCGTCGCGATTGTCGGCTTTGGCGTCAATTGCCTCGCCTATGATGGGATGTTCTGGTTCTCTCCAAGCTTCGCTTTCTGGGCGGTTCTGGGGATGTTCCTGCCACTTGCGTCTTCAAGCACGGCCGAGGCCAGCTGAACGGGAACTACTGCGCCGGCTACTCGCCGCTGTGGCCTGCCGAATCTGCGATATCGACCGATAGGAACGAGGCGAGGTCGGAAACTGCTCGTCTGATCTTCTCTACGTCATTCGAGACGTCCGCTGCCAGAGCGGAGCTCTGCATAGGAGAAGCGAGCTTGTCCAGTTCCTCCGAGAGGCCCGCCAGGTCCTGCTGAAGCGCATCCGCGGCGTTGCCGTTCTTGGCGTTCTTGGCGACGACGAAGGAGAAAAAATCGCTGGCGAGCTGATACCGTCCGTCACGGGATAGGTCGTCAATACCCTCACATCTATCGACAAACTTCTCGTATTCACCGAGAAGTCCCTGCTGCAAAGAGGTTATCTCGGCCACGAGCTGCATCATCTGTCCGATTGAGTCCTTCAGGGAATTGACCGCGGCGAAAGCGCTTTCGCCCTCGGCCCCCTTCGCATTTTCTCCAGTTTTACCGGATACCTCCGAGCCCGCTGCCAAGCTGTCCAACAGGGACAGGATGCCCTCAACCTTGCCCTTAAGCTCCCTTGCTTGCGCCCTCTTCCCGCTCCCAAAGACCATAGCTCGCCTCATCTCCCCGTGGTCGAAAGCTTTACTATAATTATCCAAAAACCGATAAGAACCATAACACATCGGCTGCGCTGCCGCAAGTTGCGGCAGAGAGCAATTTCGCTATTGACACGTCAACTACTATTCAGCTATTCTGTATTCTACGTATAGCAAGTGGTTGGGCATCTTGCATAGCCACATTTTTAGTGATGAGTAGGCCAGAAGGGGCAAATGCTGGCTTGTTGCGCTATTGGTATTTTTCTTTCAAGGCGCTTAGTCTGCGTCCAGGGGCTACTGGTCCGTTGGTAGCGAGAAGTCCTATTTGACAGGAATTGAATATCTACACCGTGTTTGGTTCAAACCAAGAAAGGGTGGTGCGATAGTAATGATCGGACGACACAGATTTGCTTTGACGTTGGGAGTTTTGGTTCTTTTGGGCCTAGTCACCTCGTCGGCCTCTTTTGCTCAGGGAGACGTTTGGCCGACTTATCTCTACGATGCGCGGAATTCAGGGCGATGCCCCTGGGTGGGGCCGAATGGCCCGTTCCTCAAGTGGACGTATCCCGGGCTGCACGGTAGTTCTGTCACTATCGCGACGGACGGGACGTTGCGCTTCACGTCGGAATGGCCCGGGAACGCCTACGCCTTGAATCCGGATAGCTCACTACGGTGGACTTATGATTTGGGTGGAAACTGGGCGAAGTGCGCTCCCGCGATTGCAAGCGATTCCAGCATAATTGCCCAAAGTCGAGGTGCGTCCGTTTATAGGATTGACAAGGGGGGGAGTCTCGTCTGGTCATACGACGGCACGGTCGGTGGGGATCCGATCACTTCTCCCGTTATCGCCGATGACCTGAACCTGGTTTTCTGCATAGAATGGGACGAGGTTCACGCCATATACATGTCGGGGCCTCTTCAAGGCACCGCCGCCTGGACGAAGACGTTCATCCCCCAGAAAACATTCTGGGAGACCTCCCCCGCATTTTATAGGGATACGGTCTATATTACCGGGAGAGATTCCGGAGGTTCTGGGGTCCTGGTGGCGCTTGATGCAAGCACCGGGGCCATGAAGTGGGAGTTTCCTCCGGGCGGCATAGACCAGGTCCGTTATTCCTCGCCCTCCGTTTCTGAAGACGGTGAGCACATATACTTTGGCGATTCGGGGGATAGCGCCAACGAGTATGTCCTGTATTGCGTTGCATCGGATGGGACGTTGGGTTGGGCCTGGGACAGCCCTGAGGCGGGGGCCGGGATACTCAATGCGCCCGCGATTGGCACCGATGGAACCCTCTACATCGTGGACACCAAGGCCAACTTGTTTGCCATTGCCTCAGGCGGGACACTGAAATGGTCTGTCCAACTGGGGGCCGGGACCGATCTCATGTATGCCAGTGCAATAATTGATGCTACTGGCACAATCTATGTTACAGGCAACGGCGGGCTGTTCTTCGGTGTCTCGCCGCTAGGACGCCTCTGTTGGTCTTACGATCTCGGCTATGACGAATGGACCTGTCTGTCGGCAGGGTCTATCGGGACGGACGGGACCCTCTACTTCTGCACATACGACTCCCCAGCGACGCTTTACGCGTTCCATACTGGCAGCTACCTGACCAATCCGGCGCATACTCCGGATTGCGGGAGCTCGGCAACCATATTCGAGTTCACAGTTGATTGCAGTGTCCCTCCCACGGTCGCCACGCTTGCTGCGGTTCAGGCGCATCTCGACGACGGCACAACCGTTGTTGATCTGCATTTCGACAGTGGAGTTACTTGGATTGGGACCGTGAGCTCGTTGGCAGCGGGTCCTTATCAGTATTACATGAGCTACGAGACGTGGGGTGGCATAACGGGGACATATCCTGACACAGGCTGGCTCGATGCCATGGATGTTGACAACACGCCGCCAACCTCTACGTGCTGGTGCGATTCTCAATGCTTCACCAGCTCGCCGATAGAGGTTGGTTTCACTTCTTCCGACTACTTCACCGGCGTCACAAGGGTATCACTATGGTATCGTCGGACGCCCGACTGCGAGGGCCAGAAATGGTGGGGCGACTGGACTTATCTCATGTCCACCGACTCCACGGTCGGCGTCTTCTCCGCGGATTGGTCTCTTGAGGGGCGGATAGAGTTCCTCACAATTGCTGAGGACTGCGCCAACATAGAGGCCAAAAGCACGGCCGACTGCTGGACGAAATATGACGACACGGTTCCGGTCACATACGTAACTTCCCAGTCCAGCTGCTGGGGCGGACCTACGTATCCCGCGCCGATCCGTGTGGACTACGACGTTGATGAGAGCTGCACCTACGAGCCGGACGTCGAGCTCTGGTATCAATATGACGGCGGCTCGTGGACCTACGACCAAAAGGAGGAAGGAAGCGGCTCTGAGGGCTACTTCAACTTCATCCCAACTCTAGACGGGGAGTACACGTTCGGCTGCGTCACAACCGACAACTGTGGCAACGACGAGGGCACGCCTAGCACCACTAAAGTCGTAATCTACGACACCACACCTCCTACTTCTGTGGTTACTGACGCGCCTACTTGCGATAGTGATGGGACGTTCGACGTTGACGTCGCCGCGAACGACCCCAGCATCAGCCCAAATATGTCCGGCATTGAGTGGGTGGCATTGTATTATCAATACAACGGGGGCGGTTGGCACTTCTACGGCTGGAATTATTACGGCTGTGTCGAGGATGTGAGCGATACCATACAGTTTGTTGCATCCCTTGGCGACGGGACTTACGGCTTCACAACTGCTGCCAGAGACTGCTGCAACAACACGGAAGCATATCCTGGCGCCTCGACCCCCGCTGATATGGAGACGATCGTCGATACAACGTCTCCTCGCTCCAGGGCGATCTCCCCGGATATGGAGAACGATCCTAATACGATCCTAGTCGATTACGTTGCTTCTGACGAGACCAGCGGCGTCGATTACGTGAAGCTCTACTACAACCTTGACGGAGACGCGTGGCACCCCTATATAGGGGCTGGTAACACTCAGGCTGGCGAGACTGGGACCTTCCCGTTTGCAGTGCCGGGGCCAGGCAGCAACGGTGTCTATGGCTTCTATACAGTTGCCTATGACAATTGCGGAAATGAAGAGACGCTGCCTGTTGATGAAACGCCGCCGGATTGCTCAACGGTCTATGACGACATAAAGCCACTTTCGTGGCCTCTTACTTGTACCGACGCGAGCCAGGGCACCCTTCTTGTATCAGGTTTGGCAACCGACAACCTGACCGGCATATCCGCAACTTGGATGTTCTACCGCAAGGTCGGAGGCAGCTACTACTTGTATGGCAGCCCGCCGATACTGACCTACTGGATGGAGGCGCCGGGCGACTTAGCGTTCACCTACTCATTTCTGGCTGATGCGGGTGATGGCGAGTATGAGTTCTACTTCATCGCGGAAGATACTGCCGGCAACATAGAAACGTCCCCAGGCGACACCATCACCGGGTTCTGGGATACTACGCCGCCGGAGTCGAGCTGCTGGGCTGCCGATCATTACACGAACACCACTACGTTGACATATAACTACAGCGCTGTAGATGCGACCATGGATGTGGACGAACTATGGCTCTACTATCGCTTCGGCGACGAGGACGCCTTCAACGCGACTGGCTCATCCCTTGGTGGAGGGGCCCCGATAGTGGCTGGCGCCAGGCCGTTCGAGTTGCAGCACGGCGAGGGCACATATTACTTCTACACGCTCGCCAAGGATGAGCTGGGCAACTGGGAGGTTCCGCCTGAGAACGCCGACTGGTGGGTGATGCTTGACCAAACACTGCCGATCTCCCACTGCATCTCGCCAAAATACGCGACCGTCTCACCGATCGCTGTTGACTTTGCATCAGAGGACATGCCCTCTTCTGGCGTCGAGGAGACGCAGCTCTGGTATCGGTTCAATGGCGGCGGCGGATGGATTGATAGTAACCTGAGGGAAACCGGTGAATACGGAACGTTCTACTTCCCGCCGCCCGATGATGACACTTACGACTTCTACACGAGAGCGCTCGACAGGGCCGGTAACCTCTCCGCAATCCCGTCCTCGCCGCACACAAGAACCATTTACGACACGACACGACCGATGTCAGGTGGTGGGTGCTCCTCACCCGTTAATCATGCGCCGGTTGAGATTACGTATTCCGCAACTGACTGGTCCCCGTTCGCTAGTGGGCTGGCAAGGGTCTGCCTGTGGCACCGGTATTCCACTGATGGCGGGACGACCTGGACGCCCGATTGGACGTTCACCGGGATGTGTAATACGCATGACCAGGACCTCACCGGCATCTTCTATTACGATCCCACCCTCGGTGATGGTTGGTATGAGTTCTACCTGCTTGCTCAGGACCATGCCGGTCTCTGGGAGAGTAAGGCCACCCGAGATACATACTGCGCTTACACCGGCACGACGCCGACCTCGAAGGCCGACGCCCCAGCCTATGCGAGCGATGGGACGATCGAGTTCTTCTCGATTCAATCGGAGGTCTCAGGAATCGAGGTTGGGTATTCGGCATACACGCCTGGCGCGGAGGTTTCCGACGTTACGCTGTGGTATCGCTATGAGAGCGGCAATTGGAACGAGTATGACGGCGACCACGGCTACACAGCACCTACGGGCTCGATCCTCTTCCCGTGGGCCGCACCGCACAACGAGGAGGGCCTCTACGAGTTCTTCACGATCCTCGAGGATACGGACGGGAACGTGGAGCTTGCGCCGCCGGTCCCTGATACTTTTTGCATCCACGATGTTACGCCACCCTGGTCATCTGTCGAGGCGGTCGATGAGGTTAGCGCCTCAACAATTTATCTCGACTACGTGGCGGACGATACTCAGAAGGATGGCATAACGGTTAGCGGGCTTTACTCAGTGTCGCTGTGGTATTCCTATGAGGGTGGCTATTGGACGCTTTACGACACAGTTGAGAACGCCGCGACGGCCGGCACGATCATCTTCGAGCACCCAGCGGCCAGCGACGGCACGTTCCTTTTCTACACAATTGCCATCGACAACGCTGGCAATACGGAGGGGATTCCGTCCGGGCCGGACGACACTACTGTCTATGATGGGACACCGCCTGTCTCAGCCGCTGACCCGATCTCGCCGTACTACGTTTCCAACCCGAACATCACGATCGGCTTCACGGCGACGGATAACTACAGCGGCGTCGCCTACGTTGACCTGTGGTATCGGTATGCTGAGGCAAATTCACCATGGGGTTATTCCGGCTTCAGGCATCTCAATCCAGCCACAGGGGCAGGCTCGTTCAATTTCGTCGCGACAGAGGGCACGGTTGAGTTCTACACGATTGCGACGGATGACTTCGGGAACGTCGAGTCGCCTCCTTCCAGCGCGGATACGTCGGTTTGCTACGATGTAACCCCACCTGTTTCGGAGGTCATTTCTACTGGAGGAACTACCTCCTACAATTACCAACCAATCCCGATCTATTACGCCGCGTCGGATGAGGTGTCGGGAATCAATTTGGTTTATCTACATTACCGCGTCAACGGCGGTTCCTGGACGGATTCAGGGCTCGTGGAAACAGCCACAGACGGGGAGTTCCTCTTCGTGACTTTCGCCGGCGCTGGCACTTATGAGTTCTACACGATCGCTCTGGACAACGCTGGTAACATTGAGGCGGCGCCAACGGGCGATTTCCACACCGTGCTCTATGACCTTCAGGCGCCGACTTCATCGGCGACTGGGCCGCTTTACACCGCCGTTCCTGACATCAACGTTGCATACACAGCGTCGGACGACCTTTCGGGCATAGCGCTAGTCGGTTTGCTCTATCGCTTCGGCGACGGTGGCTGGGCGCCTTGGCTGGATGATTATGGCGACTCGACCATCGGCACAATCGCGCTGACGCTGCCTTATGGCGAGGGGAACTACTACATCTTCAGCCAGTCGGTGGACAACGCCGGCAACGTGGAAGATTGGAAGTCAACCCATGACATCGTTACGATATACGACTCTAAGGAGCCAGATTCGTATTGCTTCTGCGCTGAATACAGCACCAGCTCACCGATACCTGTTCGGTTTGCGGCGGTTGATCCGGACTCGAGCGGCATAGCCGAGGTCTGCCTCCAGTACAACTGGGAGGGCACAGGCTGGCAGGATTCAGGTTTGTGCGATACGAACACGTCCGGGACGTTTGACTTCGTTCCCTTGTATGGTCCTGGCACGTATCAATTCCGGTCAATAGCCACGGATAACAGCGGAAACCAGGAGACACCTAGTGTCGCGGACTGCGAGACAGTTTATGACGACGTGTTTCCAGTCTCGGAATGCACGTGTGCGACCGTAACAACCTCAGCGCCGATTGACATTGATTTCGAGTCACATGACGCCACGGGCACGTTTGACAGCGTAGCGCTCTGGTTGCGGTATTCTCCCGACCTGGGGACGACCTGGACTATCGGTTGGCAGGAGAGCGGAATGCTCTCGGGGACAGCAACCGGGACGCTCGAGTTCGATCCCACCTTCGGCGACGGCCTCTACGAGTTCTACACGATTGCGAGTGATATGGCCGGCAACATCGAGGCTGCGCCTTCAGCCCGCGACTGCTTCACCACATACACGTCGTCTCAGCCGACATCGTTCGGGACGGCACCCGCAATCTGGAATGGGTCGAATATCCCCGTGTCCTACACGGCGACCATTCCTTCCGGGGCAACGCTGGACACGGTGAGGCTGTGGTGGCGTCGCTACGTCGGGCCAGACTACACGAGCTGGCACCAGTTCACGGATGAGTATGGCACTGAGACCGTGGGGACGATCTACTTCGACTATCCTGTTTCGGACGCGCTCTACGAGTTTTACACCATAGTCCGGCTGGAGGGCGGAACCTATGAGTCCGTTCCCACCACGCCCGACTGTGCGTGCCAACTCGACACTGGCGACCCAACATCGAGCTGCACGTCTGATGCTTTTGTGGAAGACGTTCCGATAATGGTCAACTTCACGGCGGCCGACGGCGTAACGAATGTCGCCGATGTGGTGCTGTGGTTCAATTTTGGCGGCGGCTCGTACTCCGACTATGCGGAGCATCAGGTCGGCACATCTGGCTACTTCGTGTTCGACCCGCCGTCCGGCCAGGGCACCTACGGCTTCTACACGATTGCGACCGACGAGGCCGGCAACGTCGAGGCGCCTCCGGGATCACCGCCAGATACCCAGACGACTTGGGACATCTCTAAACCATCGTCGGACTGCATAAGCGGGGCACCTGACCTGGTAGCTAGCGCCACTATGGCGGTTAACTTCACGTCCTCAGACCCAGTCAGCAACGGCGTAACACTGGTCGGTCTGTGGTATAACCTTGACGGCGGGGCCTGGAAGCACTCAGGGCTTGAGGTGCTTGGCACCAACATCCTTGCCGGCACCTTCGACTTCACAGCGCTGGAAGGAGACGGCCTGTATGGGTTCTTCACCATAGCTGAGGACAACTGGGGCAACGTTGAGGACCCAGCAGCGACGGCCGACGACACAACGCTCGTCGACACCACGCCGCCTCAGTCAAGCTGCTCGGCTCCCCTCTATTACGTCATCACTGTCCCTGTTACCGTTAACTTCACCGCCACGGATGGCACTGGCAACGTCTCTGGGATGTACTACACCGCTTTCTGGTATCGCTTCAACGGTGGGACTTGGACCTGGACGGGCCAGAGCCCCGGCGGCAAGTTCGGCTCCATTGACTTTGTGCCGACTGATGGCGACGGCCTGTATGAGTTCTATACACTCAGCACCGACGTGGCCGGCAACAGCGAGGCTGCTCCGGGCTCGGCCGACTGCTCGTTCGTTTTCGACACACAGGCGCCAGAAGCATCGGCCATGTCGCCATACTGCGTTACCACACCTAGCATCAATGTTGACTTCACTTCTTTCGACGCAGGGCCAGCGGGTGTGTCTAGAGTTTACCTCTATTATAGATACAACGGTAGCGTCTGGATCTATTGGGACCACATTGTTGCGTCGTATGGCACGTTTGTGTTTCTGCCGTCGCTGGAGGGGACCTACGAGTTCGCTGCCCGCGCCAGGGACAGAGGTGGCAACTACGAGAATTACCCTGGCGCCATTTCAGAGAGCACAACAATATATGACGCGACGCCGCCCTGGTCCAGCTGCGAGTCGCCAGAATGCGCCGTGGACTTCGAGCAGATCACCGTGTCATTCACGGCCGGTGATGCGCCTTCGGGCGTGGCGAGCACAGAGCTCTGGGTCAAGCTTGACGCCGGAGCATGGACGGCGACTGGCCTCATCGAGACTGGGACGTCGGGCAAATTCGTCTGGCCGATCGCTCCTTCTGACTTTGAGGGCGTGGCGGAGTTCTACACGATAGCAGCCGATAACTGCGGCAACGTTGAGAGTCCACCCCTCGATGCTTTTGGAGACGTTACCTTCGACACGCAAACCATCGTTGACTGGACCGCACCAGAATCGTTCTGCACGGCGCCGTCCGGGAGCACCGACCAGAACGTTGAGATCACCTGGGCTGCGACTGACGCGACGGCGGGTGTTGCCTACACTGAGCTGTGGTTCAGCGACAACAGCGAGCGATACGAGAAGTGCGGCGAGTATGTAGGCACGTCGGGCACGGTCGATTTCGTGATGAGCAGCGAGGGTATATACCATTTCTACACAATCGGTGTTGATCTGTGCGGCAATCGCGAGGCCAGACCGGCTTTCGCCGATGCGATTACGACGTTCGACACATTGGGCCCCACTTCTGAGGTTGAGGCTCCCGAGTATGCCAACTCGCTCCCGATCGTCGTGCGCTTCACGGCCTCGGACGATGTTTCCGGTGTTGCAAGCACGTCGCTGTTCTATTGCTTCGACGGCTTGTGTGCCCCGTATGGTGAGCCGGTGACGGGAACGTCTGGTGAGTTCCTGTTCGAGCCAGATCCGGCACTTGAGGGGACGTATGGGTTCTACACGGTCTCGACCGATAATATGGGCAACGTCGAGGCGACACCGCTTTCGGCCGAGGCTACGACTGTCTATGACAGGTCAGCGCCTGTGTCGTCCTGCGGTTCGCCCGGGATAGCGACGAGCGCCCCATTTGACGTGCCCTACATCGCCATCGACAATGGGCCAGCGGGCCTAGACAAGGTCGCACTGTGGTTCAAGCTCGATTCGGGCACATGGCAGGAATACACGGGCGATTACGGAACTTCGCCTTTGGGCGCCATATCCTTCGACCCGCCTGGCGGGTTCCAGGGCAGCTACAGCCTCTACACGATCGCGACGGATAAGGCCGGTAACGTAGAGGCTCGCCCCGGCAAGATAGACGCCACGGCGGTCTATGATCAAACGCCTCCAGAATCCTCGGCGTTGGTCGCAGAGTACTCGAACTCTGTGCCGATCTCGGTCTCCTTCACGACGGTCGAGACGGCGTCAGGGATCGCTAGCGTCTCGCTTATGGCCAAGTTTGGAGAGGCCGGCGTGTGGGGGAATACGGGTCTTTCCTCGCCAAACGCCTCAGGAACGTTTAACTACCCGCCGTTGGCTGGCGAGGGCCGATACTTCTTCTACACGATCGCGACCGACAACGCTGGATTCGTCGAGACAGCCCCTCCGGACGCAGACGCCTCGACCCTGTTCGACAGCACGGCGCCGGTGACGCAGCTTGATGCGCCGGCAGGAGTGAGCACGCTGCCGATCTCTCTTACATTCACGTGCGTGGAGCCAACTCAGCTCTCGGGCGCCCCGATCGACACAGTTGTTCTGTTCTACAGGTTCAATTTGGGTTCATGGCTGAGCACGGGGCTCTCAGCGAACACGGAGACCGGGACGTTCAACTTCACGCCGACAGAGGGACCGGGGACTTACGACTTCTACTCGATAGGCATCGACAAGGCCGGTAACCGGGAGGCTGCGACAGGCAGGCTGCCGAGGACTGTGGCCTACGACATCACTTCACCTACGTCGGACAGCTCGTGCGAGAACACATACCGTCAGCTGCCGTTGATGATCAGCTACACGGCAGACGGGACCGGCTCTGGCGTGGCTCTAGTCGAGCTGTTCTACAATTACGAGGGCATGGGCTGGCTATCGACTGGGCTTTCACTACCGGGCGAAGCGGCCATCTTCATGTTCGTGCCGGCGGAGGGTAACGGAAGATACGAGTTCTACACCCTCGCAACCGATGCAGCGGGCAACACTCAGGCGTGGGATGGACATGCGGACTGCACCTGCTTCTTCGACACTGTCGCGCCGCAAACAGCGGCTAGTGCGCCGGAATGGACGACCAGTTCACCGATAGTCGTGCACTTTGCGGCATCTGACCAGGGCATCGGCGTGGCCGTGGTCGAGCTTTGGGCGCAGTATGAGTCATACCAGTGGCAGAAGGTTGACGAGAAGGCTGCCGCGACGTCTGGCGATTTCATCTTCGAGCCTGACGTAGAAGGTGGCTTCTATAGCTTCTACACGATAGGCCGCGACCTTGCGGGCAACGTGGAGGCCTCACCGGCCACCCCGGATGCCTCGACCGCTTTCGATAAGTCAGCGCCGATGTCGCGAGCCGAGGTTCCTCAGTATGCGACGAGTGCGGTGATAGACGTTGGGTATGCGGCCATTGAGGCCTATTCTGGAATGGAGTCACTAACGCTGTGGTGCCGCTACAATCGTGGAACCTGGTTCGATACCGGTTACGTATTACCGGGAACAAGCGGCACGGTCGCGGTTACGTTGACGCACGGGCATGGCAAATACGACTTCTATACAATAGGCATTGACAAAGCTGGCAATGTAGAGTCTCCACCGGCCGTTCCTGACGGCAGCTGCTTTTACGATTCGACCAGGCCCACATCCAGCTGCTCCTGCGCACAGTGCACGACCGAGCTGCCATTGAATGTTAGGTTCACGGCCGAGGATGTCGATACTCGGATCGCGGGTGTCGCGTTGCTTTATAGGTTCAATGGAGGCGATTGGACGAATGGTGGGGTGATGTTGTCTAGGTCCTGGGGAGTGTTTGAGTTCGGTGCGGCCGAGGGCGAGGGCTATTACGAGTTCTACACGATCGCGACTAACAATGCGGGCTGGCAGGAGCTTACACCTTCAGCGCCAGACACCTCCAGCTACTACGACATCACGCTGCCGAGCTCGAGCGTTTCCTCTCCGGACAAAATGACCGGCAACACAATACCGGTCTCGTTCTGGGCCTGGGACTCGCTGAGCGGCGTCAAGCATGTTGACCTCTGGTATCGTTACGAGGAGCGCCTCTGGGCCAAGTCGGGATACCGGATGGAGGCTACATCCGGCACAGTTGACTTCATCCCGCCGGACGGCGTTGGCACCTACTCGTTCTGGACCATGGCCAGCGATCACTGCGGCAACACGGAGCCTGCACCGACGACCGGCGCGACCGTTACCGCGGTTACGATGTTCGATAACGTGCCACCGCAATCGAGCGTTTCGGTTGACGAACAATACACGAATGAATCGCCGGTCCCCGTCGCGTTCACCGCAGCGGATAAGGGCGTGGGCGTCGCGTCTGTGCGGCTGTGGTATAGCGTCGGCGGCAGCGCCAACAAGGATACAGGCCTTGAAGTCACGGGAGCGACAATAGGGGTCTTCGACTTCGTGCCGGTCGAGGGCGATGGAGCCTACGAATTCTATTCAATTGCGAAGGATAACTTCGGCAACCGAGAGGCGACTCCTTCCGAGGCCGATGCGTCGGTGGTGTTTGACACGACGCCGCCATTCTCCATGGCGAGCTCACCTGACGAAGCTCATGCAACGCAGGTAACGGTCGGCTTCAGCGCTACCGACGTTTTGAGCCCGGTCGAGTCGGTGAGACTCTGGTATCGATATTCGGCCTCGCTGAGTGGTAGCTGGGGTGATTGGGCCGATGCGGGGCTGACCGCCCAGGGCCAGGCAGGCTTGTTCCCGTTTGAGGCGACGCAGGGCGAGGGCTATTACGAGTTCTACACCATAGCCACTGATGCAGCCGGAAATGTTGAGGAACCGCCTGCCTCAGCAGACTCAAGGACGCAATACAGGTTGCAGTACCCAGAGATTTTGGTATCAGACTCATCTCACAACTTCGGCAATGTAGAGGTTGGGACAAGCTCGTTCTGGCCAGAGCTCTATGTAACAAATACTGGCCAGGCGCCGCTGACAATCGAGGGCATTTTGATCGACAATCTTGCGTTCGGTTGCAGTGTTTTGATACCAATTACCATCGACCCTTCGACGGGCATGTTCCTGCCGATATTCTTCACACCCTCGCATATCGGGCTGGCAGAGGGGACGCTGACGATTGTCTCGAACGATCCCGTGAACCCGGAGCTTGAGGTGGCGCTTTCGGGAACTGGCACTGGGTCAACGCCCTCGATGTCGCTCGAACTTGGCAGCAACGGCGGCACGTTCTATCCGGGCGACACGCTGAGTATCTCGCTGTCTTGCTACAATGGCGGCTTTACGCTGTCCGGCGTTGACCTCTACGTGAGCCTGATCCTGCCAAATGGCGTTGTCGTGTATCTGCCCAACTTCAGCACAGAGCCTGAGCCTTATGCCTCTGACCTCGACGTAATCAGCGGGTTCCAACTCCAGAACTTCGCGCTTCTAAGCGCAGTTGTGCCCGAAGGCTTCTCGCCAGGAAAATACGTCTGGCGTGCTTACATAGCGTTGCATGGACAGGACAATGAAATCCTTGCCTCGTTGCCGCTGGTTACGGCGATTGACCTGAGGCCCGAGGTGGGTCTCTTGCTGGACGGAGCAAGCCGCACATACGGTGCTGGCCAGAAGCACGTCCTGAGCGCCAAGTTCAGAAACGACGGCTTGCCGAAGACAGTGGACCTTTATGTGGCTCTTCAGATGCCGGACGGCTCGCTATTATTCGCGCCGGGCCTCTCGCCAGCTCTCACGCCTTGTTTGGACAATTACGAGCTTCCAATGCACGCAGACGTGTGGCCTGTCAGGCTATTCAGCAGCAGGCTGAGCTCCTTCCCCGCGGGCCGATATACGTGGTTTGCCGTCTTCTCAGACGCCAACTCGTTCAGCCCAGTCAGCAAGGTGTCACACATCGAGTGGGAGCTTGAATAGGAAAATTCTCAGAATCTCTGATGGAAAGGCGGGCAGATATCTACCCGCCTTTTCTTTTGGCCTTATGCGATGCTGCCTAGCCGTGCTCTGCGTCCTTTTGGGCGCGAACCTGACGGCGGACGCCAAATCAGAGAAAGAGGTGGGCAACGGGCAGATTCTCCCCCCCCAATCCCCGGGCGAGGCGCTCCACCTCTCGTTGCAGGACTGTTTGGACATTGCCCTCCGAGAGAATCTGGGGTTGATGAATCAGAAAGACTCAGTCCTGACCACGAGATCGCAGCTCGCTATCGAGAAGAACAGCTTCCAGCCGAATCTGGGCACAACATATACAGGCTCAATCTATAACTCTCATCTCGTGCAGGATTACGAGAACTTCGCCAGCCTATCGCTTGCACAAAGACACAAATACGGCGGCGGCTTCTCACTGACAAGCAGCCTCGACTGGACTGAGCATACAGCCGACTACTACACAGAAGCGGCGAGCATGCTCGATCTGGACACCTCCAGCTATAGATCTCAGTTCAGAAGCTCGCTTGCGCTCTCGGTCTCCCAACAGCTCTTGAAGGGCGCATTCTGGCACGCGGCAACAGCACCGTTGAGACAGGCGAAGTTCGACGTTGCGATCGCTAGGATGGACCTCCAAGACCAGATACTTGACCTCTCGCTCTCGGTCAAACAGGCCTTCTACACTGTCCTGAAATCTCAAAAATACGTCGCAGAAATGGTCTCTGCGCTCGCAGCATCCGAGGAAGACGTGAAGATAGCCCAACTCAGGCTTACAGAGGGGTTGTCGTCGCGACTCGACTACTCCAGGGCGGAGCTCGCGCACGTGAACCGCCAACGGGACCTTGCAACCGCCAAGAAAGGGTTTCAAAGTGCCATCGACGGCCTCGTTGAAATCATGGGCCTAAAGATCGGCACAGAGGTCCTGCCTGTCTCAAACGTTAGCGCGAAACGAGTGCCCATTCAGATAGAGCAATGCGTTGAGACCGCACTGCATGAAAGGCCGGACCTGAAAGCGATTCGAGTGCAGCTTGATAAGTACAAGGTCATTGAGGAAAGCGCCAGAAACAATACGCTGCCGACGCTCGAGGCCGAGGGCAGCCTCACCATGTCGGAGACCGACGACAGGCTCCGTCAGACGCTCGACGTTACGGACCGCGTCTGGCAATTCAGCCTGAGGTTTGAGCACGGGTTCTTCGACGTGTCTGACAGCGAGCTCTGGGTCCAGTCGAAGATCGCGTCGCGCCAGATAACAAGAACGATCGAGGAGACCAAGCGCCAGATAACCATTTCAATACGCGAGCTGGGCAGACAGCTCAAGATGCTCTCGGACGACATAAATTATCTCGAACTTGCCGAGAAGATCGCTTCCGAACAACTTGAATTGTCTCGTCTAACCTACAAGGAAGGTCTGATCAACAACAGAGACCTTATTATCGCAGAGAACGACTACACGGCAGCGCGAATCGACCACATCCGTGCAACCTATGATTACCTCAGCACCGTCGCGAGACTTAACCGCGCAATCGGAAGATGACCTCACCACAGAGCCACAGAGCCACAGAGAAGTACCCTTGTCATTTCTCTGATACCCTTTCTTTCCGTTTCTCTGTGTCTCTGTTTCTCTGTGGTCAGAAATAACCTCTCGGGGGGCACCTATGCGATCAGGCGCGAACCTTCTGGGCAACATCATCAGGGCCGTCAACTGCCAGCTCGCCAGGCGAGGCATCGCGAGGCCCGGACTGCCGATAACTCTCACGTTTTCCGTTACCAACCGCTGCCAGTCGCGCTGCAAGACCTGCCTGATATGGAAGTTCCACGAGAACCGGCCTGAACTAGTTCAGAAAGAGCTCTCGCTCGATGAGATCGAGAGGGTCTTCAAGGGGATGGGCACAATAGCATTCTTCAATATCAGCGGCGGCGAGCCGTTCCTTCGCGACGATTTGCCCAATATCGTGGCGCTCGCGCTTGCCCACCTTCGCCCCAGCATCGTCCACATCCCGACCAACGCCCTTATGCCCGGACGAATCGAGCGCCAGGTGAGCGAGATGCTCGAGCACATCAGCCAGAAAAGCCCAGGCGTCAAGCTGTCGGTCAAACCATCCCTGGACGGCCTCCGCGAGCACCATGACGAGATAAGAGGCGTGCCCGGCAACTTCGACAAAGTCATTGAGACAATAAAACGACTCAGACCACTATCCGACCGCTTCCCGCAGTTCGTGCTGGAAGTCGGCACGGTCATCTCGCGGCTCAACATGGACAGCATCGAGGCGATCGCCTCGTTCGTCCACTCGCTTGGCATCGAGAGCTATCGCAGCGAGCTCGCCGAGACCAGAACCGAGCTCGCCAACAAGGACGCTGACATAACGCCCTCGCCAGATGACTATGAGCGGGCGATAAATGTGTTCAAAAGGCACACCATCGAAGGCCTCAAGGGCAAAAGGCGATATACCAGGATGCTCGAGGCGATGCGCCTCGTCTATTACGGCCTTGCCCTCAGGACGCTCCGTGAGCAGAGGCAGGTCATCCCATGCTACGCCGGTATCTCAAACGCCCATCTGGACCCTTACGGCGAACTGTGGGCATGCTGCACGATGGCCGGCGACGCCTCGCTCGGCAACGTCCGTGAGACAGGTTACGACTTCTGGAGAATATGGCACTCGAGGCAAGCCGACGAGGTCAGGGCATCCATCCGACGAGGCGAGTGCTTCTGCCCCCTCGCCAATCAGGCTTACTCCAACATCATCCTCAGCCCGACCTGGCTGCTGAAGACAGCCACCACGTTCGTCCGCTACGCTGCGCTTAGGTAGGATTGATCAGAGCTGGGGACAGCCGCCGCGTGTCCCCAGACCCCTCCGCGGCTTTTCTGAAACGTGCTCCTGTGGCGCTCTGGGCTTCCGTCGCGGGACCCTCAGCCGCCATATTGCTCCGCAATCTGGCCGCCAGCCATTCAATCGCAAGGCGATTGAAGCTCGGAGTCAGGTCGCTGTAAAAAGCCCAGTCCGCGATAGGAACGATGCCCGTGAAGCGCGAAACCGAACAACACATTCGCGATCATGTCTTAAATCCCCTGAAGGGGGATAATGTGAATAGCCGTAGGCGCAGCCTACGGAATCAGATATCAATGCGGAGATCGGCCCAGAAGGGGTCGAACAACCCCAGCGAATCACAGCGTTGTGCAACCTCTTCAGCGTTGATATATTATTTTCCTCTGCTTCGTCCCATTCCCGTAGGCTGCACCTACGGCTACTATTGTCATTCCCCTTCAGGGAATTCAAACTTGTGTTGTGGCACAACCGGCGTGACGTATAATGACCACGCAACCGTGCGCAGATGTGTGAGTCCTGTGAGGGCAGCCGTGGGCGAAGGCTAATGAAGGAGAACGTACCGTATGCAGAACAACCTCGAAGACACGTACAACATGAGATGTCCCCTCTGTGGGGGAGGTGACATCAAACCGGAAGATGACCTTGCCACAGACCGATGCATTGTGACCTGTGGCCGGTGTCACAAGTTCCGCATCCGAAAACAAGCATGGCGGTTCCCGCCCAGCGAAGATACCAAGCGGAAGCTCCATCTCCTTTCGGGTCTTGCCAGGGAGCTTTCAGAACACGGCGGGATGCTCAAGATCGAGTCAGTCCGGCCGGACAAAATTGACGAGCTCTTGTCTGGCCGAGTCCCAACGACCGTGCAAGAGAAGATCGACCGTCTTCTTCAGGGAATGGCCAAGAGATCAGAACATCCGGGCGCGGAATTCCGCATTGATAAGGATAATGACTACCCTCTAGCTTATGCCAAAAACGGGACTGAATTGGGTTTCTTCTTAGAGCATTTGGAGAATTCCGGTCTCGCTCTAATAGGAAGAGGAGGCAGCACCGCCGGCCCGTTTCGGCTCACAACTAAAGGCTGGGAGCGCGTCGAGAAGCTCAAGGAATCCAGAGCGACCTCGACCAAAGTCTTTGTGGCAATGCACTTCACCAAAGCTCTTGAGGACCTATACGATCTGGCGATCAAACCGGGCATTGCGGCGGCTGGATATGGCCCCGTCCGGGTTGACCGGGAGGACCACATCGGCAAGGCCGACGACTACATCATAGCCCAAATCAAAGAGTCGCGTTTCATGGTGGCGGACATGACAGATCAAAGGCAGAGCGTTTATTTTGAGGCAGGATATGCAATGGGTTTGGGCCTTCGGATCATTTGGCTTTGCAGGGATGATGATATGAAGAACCTCCATTTTGACATTCAGCAATACAATCACTTGCCTTGGAAGCAGGGCGAGTGGCTGGATTTGAAGGACAGGCTTAGATACCGGATAGAGGCCACGATCGATCGTGGGCCCGCCCGCCTTCTGACTGATAAGTCAAAAAGCCCCAACCCGGTGTGAGCAGCGCGATATAGACATCGGCGAGCATCCTTAGCGGGTCAGGATGCGGCTACGAGGCGGCAGGCGTTCAGAGCTTCGAGACGATGATTATCCTGCACTCGGCAAGAAAAGGCAGCCGCCCGCGCAAAAAGATGAGTCGGTCGGCATCGTCGTTCGAGATGACAACGTCGCAGGCGAGATGTCCCGCTGCTGATATGGCCTCGACAATTTTCGGGTTTTGGCCCACTAACGGGCTTATTCTCGCCGCGTCGGTCCCAGACATATAAGTGATGCCGCCGTTCTGCATGAAGCTCAGCCGCCGGGCATATCGCACGTCGAAGACAAGCCGCCCGTCTTGGGCGAATATGGCGGGGCACAGCGCTGGTTTCAGAGAGACTCGTGAAGCGTCGATAATCAACCCCGTGGGATGTCTGATGGCGGACAGCCACTCGGCGCTGGCGTCGGCCGGAACCGGCGTTGGCATGACGAGGCCGCTTTGGCGATCGCCCACGCCGACTCCTTCAACTAATAAGGGCAAGATGGGGAAGCCTTTTACGTCCAGGCCAAGAAAGACGCAGGCGCTTGGGGTCTTGCCGTATTGCACGCACTCCCAAAGGACAGAAGTGCTCGATGCGAGCTGCGAGAGCCTGAGGGCCGGTGCGCCGCGCAGGGCCATGAGGTCGCTCACGCGCTCGGCTGCTGAAACACGAATGTCAAGCAGGGCCGCGACGAGAGCATCTGCGGCATTCTGTCTCGCCAGTGCCGCCGCCTGCGCCTCATCCATGTCCGTAAGTTCGCAGCGCCCGAGCGCGTATATCAGGCCGGACGTCCAGTCGATCGAGACCAGGTCGAGGCGCTCTACAAAGTGCGTCGATGAAACAGGCAAGAGCGGCGGGACGGAACTGGCCTGACAATAGAAGGCCGAAAGGATGATCGCCGAAAGAAACAGCCAGACGATATTAAGTTTATGCGCTGCGAGGGGAACGGACCTGCTGTGGTCGAGCGGCGTTTGTGCGTCCAGATTCAGACTTGGCTTCATGTCCATCTTCCAGCTTGGCGAGGCGCAATATCTCGGGCGATGTGATGTCGCAGCTGCCAAACTGGGGCAGTAACCCAAGCTCCGAACCACTACTCCTCTGCTTGTTGCGACTGCGCGATAATCTTCTCGCTGATAATTGTTGGAACCGGCTCGTAGCTTGAGAACTGCATCGTGTAGCTCCCTCGTCCGCCGGTCAGAGACCTCAAGTCGGGGGCATACTTGGACAGCTCCGCAAGAGGCGCAATCGCCTTGATCACCTGCCTGCCAGCGATGGTCTCTGTCCCTATGACCTTGCCGCGTCTCGAGCTCAGGTCGCCAATCACGTCCCCCATCGATTCCTCGGGCACTACCACCTCCAGCTCCACGATCGGTTCCAATAGGACAGGGCTAGCATCTGCCGCAGCCTTCTTGAACGCCATCGACCCCGCTATCTTGAATGCCATCTCCGAAGAATCGACCGCGTGGAACGAACCATCATAAACCGTAACTCGCAGATCAACCACAGGATAGCCTGCAAGGACGCCCTTATCCATCGCGCCGATGACGCCCTTCTCGACCGCTGGGATATACTGCCTCGGTATCACGCCGCCCACTATCCTATCCACGAACTCGAAGCCAGTGCCCCTTGGCAGCGGCTCGAGCTCCACCCAACAGTCGCCATATTGCCCACGTCCACCGGTCTGCTTCTTGTACTTCCCTTGCGCCTTGACCTTCTTACGGATAGTCTCGTGGTAAGGGACCTTCGGGGCCTTGAGATTCACCTCAACGCCAAACTTCCGCTTCATCCTGCCCACGATCACTTCCACATGAAGCTGCCCAGAACCCGAAATGACGAGCTCCTTCGTGTCGGGGTCCCGCCGCGACTTCATCGTGGGGTCCTCCTCCATCAGCCGAGAAACGGCACTTGAGATCTTCTCCTCGTCCACTTTCGACTTTGGCTCAATGGCGAAGGAGATCATCGGCTCCGGATACTTAATGGGGGGGAAGATAACCTTCTCGTTCTCGTCGCAGAGAGTATCTCCGGTGGTCGTCTCCTTCAGCTTCGCAACGGCAACCATGTCTCCCGCCTTCGCAAGTGGACATATCGCGTGTCCTTTGCCCTCAAGGTAGATGAGCTGACCGATGCGCTCCTTACGCCTCTGGTTGGAGTTATACACCGTGCTGTCTGACGAAAGCGCACCCGAATAGACCTTCATCACTGATAACTTCCCCGCATAAGGGTCGGCTATCGTCTTGAAGACAAACGCCGCAAGCGGCCCTTTAGGATCGATCTTCACCTCCACCTCATTGCCGCTCGAAGCATCGTTCGCAATCACCGGCGGCGAATCTAACGGCGAAGGCAGCAAGGTCATTGCCATCCTACTCAAAACATCAACGCCGATGTTCTGCTTTGCCGATCCGCAGAGCACCGGGACCAACGCTCCCTCCTTCACGGCCCTCGCCAAGGCCTCCATTAGCTCGCTACCCGAGATGCTCTTCTCCTCAAGATACCGCTCCAGGAGCGCATCGTCCGTCGAGACGATCGCCTCAACCATTTTCTCGCGATACTTGGCGGCCTGGTCGGCATACTCATCCGGGATGTCTGCCTTCTTGCTCTTGCCAGAACCATCACGCTCATACATAAGAGCCTTCATCTCGACCAGGTCTATAACCCCCTTGAAACCTGCCTCATGGCCAATAGGAAGGTCCAATACCACGATCTTCTCGGTAAGAAACTTCTTTATCGAATCGACCGCTTGCTCGAGGTCCGCTCTTTCACGACCCATCTTGTTCACAAAAATCATCCTGCGCGTGCCGTACTGCTCGCAGAAATCCCAAACCCGCTGGGCCTGAACCTCCACGCCCGCCACACCGCACAACACTATTATGGCGCCCTCGCTCACCTTGATAGGGCTCTTGGCGTCCATGATAAAGTCGGCATAGCCCGGCGTATCTACCAGGTTCACCCGAGTATCCTTGCTCTCAAAGAACGAGAACGAACTTGAAATAGATATGCCACGCTCAATCTCCTCCGGGGCATCATCCATGACGGTCGTCCCGTCCTCGACCTTCCCCAGCCGCGTGGTCTTACCACTGTTGAAAAGAAGCGCCTCGGCCAGGGACGTTTTCCCGGTATCGCCATGTCCACATAGAACGATATTGCGAATCTTTGCTACGTCGTAGTCCTTCATTCAATCTTCCTCAAACAATAAATGTTAGCATTGCCGATGTCGGCGAATATAGGCGGCGAAAGGCGAGTCTGTCAAGCAAAGCGACGGAACGACTGGCCGCCCGACCAATGCCAAAATGCTCTCGGCGAGAAAAGCTTGACAGGCGGTCGGGGGGGGCGTAAAATCCATCCTTGTTGCCTAAAATGTGATTTGGGTTTTTCTGTTGTTTTTCAATTCTGGACAACACGACTGGCGAGTGGGTGCAGACGGCGGCCGCCCCTCGGATCGTCGGGGTGGTCGAGGATGCCGACATTGCCGACGGCCCGTATTCATAGTTATCCGTTGGCGGTTGGCGGTTGGCGATTGATCGTAGGAATGATCCACTAAGAACACGAAGACACACGAAGCAGGAGGGAAGGCAAGAGGAGGGATTGATGGTCGAGGCGCGTTCTTGAACATGCTTCTTCTCTTCGTGGCCCTTAGTGCCCTTCGTGGACGAAGCATCTAGTAGATTAGGAGACCGATGCGGTTGAATTGTGATCTTCTCTATCGTATGGAGGGTATGGACATGAAGCTACGTGTTTTCGGGTTAATTATCGTCACCATTGCGCTTTTGACAATGTTGCCGGGGGCGGCCAGGGCGGCGCCTCAGGTATTCATCAAAACCGACAGCGAGAGCTACAAGGCGGGGGATACGGTTGAGGTGAGCCTGGCCGGTCATAACGACGGCGGGGGCATGTCCGTTGACGTCTATGTCGGCCTGTTGACGCCCGAAGGCGCGCTCTACACGCTTGCATGGGACGGCTGGTGCGAGGGCGTCAAGGGCCCTTGGGCCCCCGGCTTCTGGTTCCCCCGTCTAGCGCAGCCGCAGCGAACGCCGTTTTTCTGGTTCACCGTGCCGTGCGAGATGCCGCCGATAAACGAACCTGGCGAGTTCTTTTTTCTTGCGGCCTTGACCCGGGCTGACACGGCGGACCTGCTCAGCAACATAGCCCTCGCAGCGTTCATGGTCGGGATGCCTCAGGCTTCGGACTACTACGTTGACGTAGAGATTGGCGATGATGCGAACTACGGCTCCGAGGAAGCGCCTTGGCAGTCAATCAGGCATGCTTTGTATTCGGTGGAAAGCCTACAAGAGGCCCCTGTGGCGATTCATGTCGCCCCTGGGACCTATTTTTGGGCCACCGGCGAGGCTTTCCCGCTGAGGATGAAGAGCTGGGTCTCACTTGTCGCTGAAGGGCCTGGGACAACAATTGATGCGGAGGAATATGGGACCAGCGTCATCGCGTGCGAGGATGTGCAAGGTGTGACAATTCGTGGATTTACTATTACGGGCGGCGGCCCTGCATCCTATGGTGGTTTGATGGGGGTCAAGTTTGGCGGAGGGATATTCTGCCGCGACAGCTCCGTTCTAATTGCAGATAACACGATAAGAGAGAACAGCGCAGGGTGGGGTGCTTGTGGGGGCGGCGGCGCGGGGATATACTGCACTGGCGGCTCGCCCGCCATTGTAGGCAACCTGATCCTCCGAAACACCGCGGAGCCGTCGTGTGCAGCCGAAGGAGGCGGTATCCTCTGCGAGAACAGCGCGGCGATTATCGCGAACAACACAATTGTGGGGAACACCGCGTGCTTTGGGGGCGGGATCGCGACTTGGGACTATCAGAATGCTGGGCCGCCTCAGATATTCAACAACACCATCGTGGACAACATCGGATACGGGTCAGGGATTTCTTGTAGTGGCGTCGATGCGGCGGTGGTCGATTGCATTGTGTGGGGGACAAACGACCTGGTCCTCTATGGTGTATCTGCCAGCTACTGCTGCATAAAGGGCGGTTATCCTGGCGAGGGCAACATCGATCAGGACCCGATGCTTGTAGCCGACTCGCCGTGGCCTGGATGGACTGGGTGGAAGCGCTATCTTGATCCCGCAAGCCCGTGCATCGACGCGGGAAGCAGGTCCGCGGAGGAGGCCGGCCTCTCACGCATGACAACGCAAGAAGATGGGACACCGGACACCGGTAGGGTGGACATGGGAGTCCATTATCCGATTCCGTGAGAATCCTTGATGAAAACAGAGCCACCAAATTGAACAGTACGAGCAGGACCTAGAATGGCTACTTACCTCGACATTATCAAGGAAGTCGCGAAACCCGATGGCATTCCTTTCGCTCGGCACGCTGGCACCATGTCGGAGCTCCTGATGTCGTTCCGGAATGATTCGGTTGTTCAGCGCCTCCTCAAGGCCGGTCGCCGCGCAGCCCCTCTGATCTGCTGGCAGCTGCGCAAAGATGGTCTGCAAATATCCCCCCAGGCTCGCGCTTGCCTCTTCTGGATACTTTGCCAGACAGCGCCCGATATGGCGGCGCATCTTGTCATGGCCCCGCTCGCTAGCCCAACAGACCACTCCGCAGCTCTCTTGGTCGGGCTTGCGCGAGAATGGATCCCGAAAGGACCGTGGGTCAGAGATGAAATAGCGCGGCGGGGAATCCTCCATAGTGGCAACGACTCATGGCCCTATGACGCACTCTTCCCCGGCCTTGCCAACGAAGTGAAGGACGATTCGGAAGTCAAGCAAGAGAGAGAAGAAAGCAAAGAACATCCGCCAAATAGCGCGGAGGCACCCCTCTTCGCAACATTCGCAGCCCACTTTGCCGAGGCGTCTGAGCGATTCAACCCATACAACTGCGAGAGCGTCCCTTGGGACGTCCGTGAAAAATATAAGCTGCTAATCCCAATAACGGACGGGAGAGAGGCATGGTTTGGCGAAAAAGGAGTGAACCACCCGTGAAGCTCTTCGCGGTATGTTTCATGACAGTGGTGCTGTGCGGCTGTTTGGCCGGTGCGGCCTTTGGACACATATCGACCTCACACTGCGCCTGGACTATCGAAGAGGGACGGCAAGGTAGGGCGCGCTGCGGATTTAGCACAGGGCCTGGATGCCCCAACGTCATGTATTCGAGGGGGATGCTAGAGGGGCTTGCATTCGGCGGCATCGGCCCCGAGGACAGACTCTTGCTCACCGCGGGCTTTTTACAAGACAACCTCGTGCTTCTGCTACGTCCTGACGGGTCCACAGACCTAAGACTTCCGCTGCCCTACACCGACCCCAATTGGTCCGGCTTCTGTGGCCGCGCAACCGATGATGATCACATCTACTTATGTAACTCCAATAGCGGGACCAGAGATGATGTACTGTCTTGCCGGCGCCTTGACGGGTCAGAGGTATGGAATACGACAGTTCGCGCTAGCATCGTTGTTCCCGTGCACCACAGAGGACTGGCGGTTCTTGCCGACTGGAGAACTGAGGACCAGGGGCTAATGAAGGTCTTTGATGAACATGGGAACCTGGTCTCAGAAGACGTGCTGAAGCATTGCCCGTATATCGCTGCGTTCAATGCAGACGGTATAGCCACGTGGGCATATTATACCTGGGAGGCGGTGCCTGGTGGTGGTTTTGAGGCAGAATGGTTCTGTGCTTCTGAGCTGAATCCAGACGGCGTCTCGATTCATTCGGCATACTTCCCGTCCTACGAGACGTACCCCGCGTGGGGCGGCTACTACACAAAGGTGAATCAACTGGGAAATGTCTTCGTCGCCGCGAAGAAGAAAGTGGCCGTGTTTGCCGATGCTAGCCTAGAGGCGAAGCTCTGGGAATACACGCCCGATGGATTCACTGTTTGGGAGAACGCGTGCGGAGACCCATTCGGCGGTTGGTATGTCGTGCATGCATTGCCGGAAAGCGATAATGACTGGTTCCGCGAGCTTAAGCTTCTAAGAATCGACCCGGACGGGACCCCCGCTTGGGATAAGAGCATGGGCCGACCATGGATCACTATGGGTACCCACAGTGTATGCAAGTGCGATGCAGCGGGGAACGTCTATTATGCATTCCAGGGCGAGGTTATCTCGCTTGATCCCGACGGCACAGAACGCTGGCGCATGACATTCCCTGAAGATGACATGGATGTCCTGGCTCTTGATTCATCTGGGACAGTATATGTGAGAGGGCACACTGATCGAACGAGCATTTTCGATCAAACGACGCTTCTCGCGTTATCCGATCACAAGCCACACCACTCGCGGGTGCGGGTCAAGATGCCGGAGCGGGAGGCGGGGGACGTTTATCAGCCCGGTGAGGAGGTTATTGTGCTGCTCCAGCCGTATAACTTTGGGGAGGATGAGGTTGTGGATGGCTACCTGGCGGTCATCCTGCCGAACGGGGCAATCTCCTACTACACATCCTCGGGCTTTCGCGCCTCGCCGACGCCCTGGTTCCCGAACGTCTATTTGCCGAACAGCTACGAGATGATCGACGCGCCGCTTTTCCTCGGCGCCATCCCCGAAGGCGCACCAGAGGGCACATACACCATCATCGCCGGCTTCACAACGCCCGGCACGCTGACGCCCGTCGATGAGCTCTTCCCCCTCACCTTTCAGGTGGTTGGCCGTTGACAGTTGGCGGTTGACAGTAAGGACTCACCACGCGGAGAGCCTCCGCTCCCTTACTCTGGGCCGAGGCTGCGCTTCAGCATCGACCCCCACTCTGGATAGCTGCCTGAGGCGAGCTCCGTTTCGGTGCGAGCCGACAGCTTACGTCCGCCGGCGGAAACAGCTACCCGAGTGCCGTGGGCACCTTGACGGGGTGGGGGAGATCACTTATCTTTCGGGGCAATGACCGCGAGTTTTGTGATGGTGGGAAGCCCTGAGACAGAGATGAGAAGGATAAACTTCGCGTTTGGCGTTCATTTGCATCAGCCGCTTGGCAACTTCGATCACGTCTTCGAGTCGGCCTACGAGCGTTCATATTTGCCGTTCATGGAGATGATCGAGCGTTTTGAGCAGGTCAAGGTCTCTGTGCACGTGACCGGGACGCTCTGGGAGTGGCTCGAGTCGCACCATGCAGATTTTCTCGACCTTCTGAGAAGGCTCTGCGACCGGGGCCAGGTGGAGATGCTGGGCGGCGGCTTCTACGAGCCGCTCCTATCCGTCATTCCGCCCTGGAACCAGAAAGCACAGATAGAGCTGATGAGCCAGCGGATCGAGCAGCGCTTCTCGATTCGGCCGGCGGGGATGTGGGTGGCAGAGCGTGTGTGGGAGCCGCAGCTTGCCTCGATTATCGGACGGGCCGGGATCAAATACGTGGTCCTCGATGACTATCATTTCAACGCGGCAGGTCTGCCGACGTCGGAGCTGTTCGGCTATTTTATGACTGAGGATGCGGGCGAGCGACTTGCGGTGTTTCCGATCTCGGAGAAGCTTCGCTATCAGATGCCGTTCTCACAGCCTCATGAGCCGGTGGAGTTTTTAGAGAGCATGGCATCTAGCGACGGTTCGCGGCTATTGGTCATGTTCGACGACTGTGAGAAGTTCGGGGTTTGGCCTGAGACGCACAAGTGGGTGTTCAAGGAGAAATGGCTAGAGAGGTTTCTCATAATGCTATCGGAATCGGACTGCATTCGCACGGTAACGCCGTCCGAGTACATGAGCTCGTTCGAGCCGCGGGGCCGGGTCTATCTGCCAACTTGCTCCTATCACGAGATGGGCGAGTGGACTTTGCCGACCGAGCCGGCGCTGGTTTACGGCGAGCTCATAGATCGGCTCAAGCACGAGAACAGCCTCGACCGCTATAAGCCGTTCGTTCGTGGTGGATTCTGGCGAGGCTTTTTGGCGAAGTATTCCGAGAGCAATTACATGCACAAGCGGATGTGGCACGTGAGCGCTCAGGTTCATGGTGCGGCGGTTCCAGACGCACTGCGCGAGCAGGCCGAGGCGGACCTAATGCGTGCCCAGTGCAACTGTGCTTATTGGCACGGCGTGTTTGGAGGTCTATATCTTCCGCATCTGAGGTTCGCAATATATCAAAAACTGATCGAGGCAGAATCGGCGGTCCAGCGCGCGCAGCGCGGCGACGCGGGGTGGGTTTCGCTGTCCACGGAGGACATCAATTCTGACGGCCTTGACGAGGTGATTGTTGAGAACCCCAACCTTGCGTGTGTTTTCTCGCCCGTCGGCGGCGGCATGGTTGAGCTGGACTGCCGGCGCTCGTTTGTGAACGTTTTGGACACGCTCTCGCGACGGAAGGAGGCATATCACGCTCATCTTGGCAGCCCTGAAGACTCGTCGGCGGAGCGCGACCACGCCTCGATCCACGACCGGCGTTATGAGGCGAGCGAGCGCATCCTGAGTCGGCTCAACTACGACTGGCATCCAAAATGGTCATTTTTGGAGCATTTTTTGCCGATTGGCACAGACCTTGCGCAGCTACGTGATAGCAAGTACAGAGATTTGGGCGACTTTATCACGAGCACTTATGACATTGAGACAACCTGCTCGGAGACGACAGCGGTCGCGAAGTTCAGGCGGCGAGGCGCTCTTTACGCGGGGCATTTGCCACAGCCAATGAGTTTAAGCAAGACCTTTACGGTGAGAGGCGCCTCGGGGCGGATAGTGTGCGACTACTGTTTAGACTATGCTGGACAGGAGAGTTTTGATGCCATATTTGCTGTGGAGTTTTCATTTGCGTGTTATGGGGGCAGCGACGATTGCCACTTTTGCCGTAGCGGTGATGATTGGCAGTCGCTTGCCGAGACGGCGAGGCCTAAACGCGTCAGCGCGCTTCGACTTAGCGACCCCCATCGCGGGTTCGAGATTGTTTTGTCCTTTGATGTTAAGGGAGATATTTTCAGGTTCCCGCTCGAGACAGTCTCTCAGTCGGAGAGCGGTTTTGAGTTGATAAAACAAGCGACAACTGTTGTAGTGCAGTGGCCATTGAGGTTTTCGAGCGGCGAGCGCGTGGAGCGCAGGATAGAGCTTGCGCTCAGGCCGGTTTAGTCCCGGCCGACTGGCCAGGCCCGTCTCGGCATAAGGTTGTAACCTTGCCAGCAGTGTAGGAAGATTTTTGAACTATGAAGTTTAGGAACGTCGTGGAGATGGGGATCGGCGTCCTGCGGGCCAATTACTTAGGCCACCGGATGCCGCTCAACGTCATGCTGTCGGTAACGAACCACTGCACGTGCCATTGCCACTACTGCAATATCCCGCTCCGAAAGCAGCGAGAGCTCACGACCGACGAGATATTCTCGCTCATCGATCAGCTCAGGGAAATGGGGTGCACACGACTGGGCTTTTGGGGCGGTGAGCCGCTGGTGCGCGACGACATCGCCGAGATGGTCAACTACGCGTCGTTCAAGGGGATGTACACAACGATGGACACAAACGGCTTCCTGGTGCCGGATAGAATCCACGAGCTGGGGAAGCTGGAGCACATGATCATAGCTTTTGACGGCGACAAGGAGGCGCACGAACTGAACCGGGAAACTGGCAGCCACGAGCGGGTGTTGGAGGCGATCAAGGTTGCGTCCAACAGGCTACCGTTCTGGTCGATCACTGTTCTGTCCAAGCACAACCTTCACTCCATAGACTACATCCTGAATATGGCCAAGAAGTATAACTTCCTGACGACCTTCCAGGTAATCCATCACAACGAGCGGCTCGGAGTTGACGTGCACGATTTCGTCCCGTCAAACGAGGACTACAGGAAGGCCATCCGGAAGCTGATACTGGAGAAGAGGCGCGGTGCGCCCATAGCATCAACTCTGTCTTACCTTGAGTTCCTTCTGGCCTGGCCGGACTACTCAGTTCCGATGCTTCCTTACAGGATGCATGGGCTAAGGTGCTGGGCGGGGCAGCTTTACTGCAACGTTGATGCGAACGGTGATGTGTATCCCTGCTCGCTTCTGATCGAGCTGATGGAGGCGAAGAACTTCCTTGATGTCGGCTTCAAAGAGGCGTTCGATGCGACCAAGAAAGTGCCGTGCAAGGCATGCGACGCGTCCTGCTTCACGGAATACAACTATCTTTACTCTCTGGACCGCAGGGTGATCACAGGCTGGCTGAAATCCATGTATAAATCGAGGAAATCGCGATAGTGGAGGCGCCGAAGGAACGGATCATCCTGAGCTTCAGCGAGGATTTCACCGCAAACGCCTCGCTTTTCATAGACGGCAAGATCGTTGCCTCGGCCGCCGAGGAGCGCTTCAACCGCAAGAAGTGCAGCGCCGGGTTTCCGGAGCTTGCCATCAAGTATTGCCTTTCGGAGGCAGGGATAGATTTTGAGGACGTAGATACTGTTGTGGCAGCCAACAAGTATCATTTCGTCTATCGGCTCTTCCCCAACCAGTTCAAGGATTACAACCATGACTTCTTGAACCTCAAGCAGAAGGTTTACATGCACTACCACCAGTTGGTGCAGAGCTGCGGGCCCCTGCAATCGCTTGTGGAGTGGCTGTGCAAATCCCTTTTGCAGCGGCATCTTGGGCGGAAGATAGTCCTCTGCGACCACCACTTGACGCACGCATATTCGGCGTTTATGACCTCCGGCTTCCCCGAAGCGCTTGGCGTTACGATCGATAACATCGGGGACGGGCTTTCGGGCGGAATGTTCTACTGCAAGGACGGGAAGGTGCGGCTCATGTATGGCATGCCGGCGCTTGCCTCGGCAGGCCAGTTCTATGGTGAGATAACGCAGTTTCTCGGCTTCAATCCGCTCAAACATGCCGGCAAGGTGACCGGCCTTGCGGCACGCGGCGATGCCTACAACGCCTACCAGCTGATGATGCGATTCTTCTCGCTCTCACCAGACCAAAAGAAGTTCATTCTGCCACCAATTCTGACCAAAAGCTTCAAAAGAGGGCTTTATAGGCAGCTCGCCAAGTTCAGCGCGGAGGACATCGCAGCGGCGGCGCAGCGGCGCCTCGAGGACGTAGTCGTCGATTTCGTCCAGCACGGGCTTGACCAGACGGGGCTGAGGCGCCTCGTGCTGGCGGGCGGCGTTGCTGGGAACGTTCGGCTGAACCAGAAGCTTCATGAGTTGGAGCAGGTTGACGAGATATTCGTGCATCCTGGGATGAGCGATGCGGGGCTCTCGCTCGGAGCGGGGCTTATGTTCCTTGCGGAAAAGACGGGACTTAAGCCGTTTAGGCTTGATACCGTTTATTTCGGGCCGGCTTTTGACGACGCGGCCGTTGAGCGGGAGTTCAGCAACTTCGACGGGCTGAAGGTCAAGAAAGACCCTGAAATCGAGGAGACAATAGCCACGCTGCTGACGCAGGGCAAGGTCGTGGCCAGGTTCGCCGGCAGGATGGAGTATGGCCCGCGGGCGCTCGGCAACAGGACGATTTTGTATCAGGCGACTGACCCGTCGGTGAACGACTGGTTGAACGAAAAGCTCAAGCGGACGGAGTTCATGCCGTTTGCCCCGGTTACGCTTGCGGAGAAGGCGCACGAGTGCTACACGGGGCTTGATGGCGCCGAGTATGCGGCGAAGTTTATGACGATAGCGTTCGATTGCACGCCGAAAATGAAGCGGGAGTGCCCCGGCGTCGTTCACGTTGACGGCACAGCAAGGCCGCAGCTCATCCACGAGAGCGACAACCCATCCTACTATCGCATACTAAAGCGGTATTACGAGATGACGGGCCTCTCCAGTATCATCAATACCTCTTTCAACATGCACGAGGAGCCGATAGTTTGCACGCCCTACGATGCGCTTAGGGCTTTCACACTCGGCCATCTCGACTACCTTGCGATCAACAACTTCTTGGTGAAGAACGAATCGCCCAGCTAGTGCCCGAATGCCACGCTGCGGCGCAGGCTTTCTGGACCGCCTCATGCTTCTTGGTCGCGCATCGCAGTGGCGGCCCAAAAGCGGCTGTCCAATAAGTGCATCTACATGCGAGAATCCCTGTGTTTAAGGATGGCTGGCCCCAGATGTAGGGGCGGTTCACGAACCGCCCGACCTCAGCGCCACAGCATATTGTGGGCGATTCATGAATCGCCCCTACAAAGAACACCTCTGGCCCCTCCATTGGACAGCCTCCAAAAGCGATCTTTGTCTGGTCTGCCCGAGCGCACGAGGCGGCAATCGTTCTGATATATCTGTGTGTTGCTGTGCCTTACCTTGTATCTTATGTGATTCCTCTAGACTTCTAACATTGACTTTCGTGCAGTCTTAGCTCAATCTCGTCTCCAATAGAGTTTACGGTTTCCTGCGCGAGCCCTCACTACATTGCGAAAGGACAGTTCTTACATGGTGCGCCTTCAAAAGAGTGTCGAGAGAATCCTGCTAGTGTCCCCCCACTACACGGCGCCAAGGGGATACAAGATAGACCTGACCCCGCCGCTCGGGATAGCGTACGTCGCGGCCGTGCTGGAGGAAAAGGGCTACGACGTGAGGGTCCTGGATGTGGCGGCGGAGGGTTTCCGCAATCGACATCCCATAGACGGAGGCTACGTTCGCGTCGGTCTGAGCTATGAGGAGATTGAGAAGAAGATAAGCGAGTTTTCGCCGGACGTTGTGGGCGTGTCCTGTCTCTTATCGAGCCAGTTTCCAGATATGTGCGGGATTTGCAGGCTGGCCAAGGAGCGATGCAAAGTTCCGATCACGGTTGTGGGTGGAGAGCACCCTTCCGCGCTGCCGGAAGAGAGCCTTAGCAGGGATTACATCGATTTCGTGGTGATCGGCGAGGGCGAGTACACGATGCGCGACCTGATGCAGAGGGTATCCGACGGAGATGGTTTTTCTCAGATAGGAGGTCTCGGATACAAGACTGAGGGCAGAATAGTAGTAAACGAGAAGAGCTCTTTCATTGAGGACCTGGACGAGCTTCCGCTGCCCGCTAGGCACCTGCTGCCCATGCAGACTTACTTTGACACTAACATACCTCAGTCCGGGACTTCCTTGAGGTCCCCGAATACACCGATGATGACATCGCGGGGGTGCCCTGGGCGCTGCGTATTCTGCGCCACCGCGAGGTTCTGGGGCAACAGGCAAAGAACACGCTCCGTCCAGAAGGTTTTGGACGAGATGGAGCATCTGATCGAGCGATATGGGGTCCGAGAGGTCCAGTTCATTGACGATAATCTCACGCTCGAGAGAGGCAGGGCCATAGAGCTGTTTGACGGCATGGTTGACAGACGCTTGGACCTTGCATGGAACACACCGCAAGGTATCGCTATCTGGGGCCTGGATGAAGAAGTTCTAGAGAAGATGAAACGGAGCGGATGCTACGAGATAACCCTGGGGATAGAGAGCGGCGATCCAGACGTCCTGAAGAACATCATCAAGAAACCTATCTCGATGGACAGGATCGAGCAAATTGTGAAGGCCGCAAGAAAACTGGGTCTCATAACAAAGGGCTACTTCGTTGTGGGGCTTCCTGGCGAGACAAAAGAGCAAATGCAGAAGACTTTTGACTTCGCAAAGAGGCTGCGCCTGGACGCGGCAGGCATCTTCATCGCTACACCGCTGCCGGGCACAGAGCTTTACAGAATCTGCAAGGAGAAGGGATACCTAAAAGAAGGCTTCAGCTTTGAGAAGATAATCTACGCTAGGGGCAATATCGAGACCCCGGATTTCACATCGCGCGAGGTGGAGCGGCTGGTCTCAAGAAACATTTTGACGCTCAACCTGGGCCTTCTGCTGAGGAACCCCTTCAGGTTCTTCAAGAAATACTCCCGGATACTCCGCACGAATCCCCGATCTCTGATCGGCTATGTCATCTTCCTCTTGGCTGAATGCTTGAGAAGAAGGGACCGAGCATGAGGGCAAGAAAGTCAGAGTAGGAGCGTGTCGAGCACGATCGTAACTGGCCCGTCGTTCTCAAGGGACACTATCATCTTCGCCCCAAACTGGCCGCGACGCGTGGGGACGCCAAGCCCGCTCAGCAGCTCGCAGAAGCGCTCGTAAAGCTCACGCGCCTCGTCAGGAGAGGCTGCGTTCATAAAGCTGGGGCGCCTTCCCTTATTACAGTCTGCGTAAAGGGTGAACTGCGACACGACTAGCGCCTCGCCTGCGACATCCCGAACGGAAAGGTTCATCTTGCCGGCTTGGTCCTCGAAGATTCGGAGTGCAGCGGTCTTCTCCGCGAGCCGTGCCGCCGTCTTGGCATCGTCGTCTCCTGTTACGCCGAGCAGAATCAGAAGACCCCTGCCGATGGCGCTTATGCGGTCGCCGTTGACCGTAACCGAGGCGCTTCTGACGCGCTGCAGGACGGCCCTCATTCCTCGTCCTTCTTGCCTGAGAACCAGGAGCGTTCAAGCTCCTTGAAGCCCATCATCAGGTTCACCAGATCGTCCCTCGTCTTCTGGTAGCAATCGTCTGGGGCCACATATTTGAACTGGCACTCCCTGGACCCATATTTGATCACTCCGGCCGCCACGGTTCGCTGGACGTAGAAATCTTCCGCCGGAGAGTAAAGTATCTTGCCGCGGGCCGTTACGAGAACAGCCGGGAAATCCCCTACGAAGAACTTCTTCTTGTCCAGCCACTCGAAATCGCCGGTGAAGCTCTCGGCGGCAATCTTCTCCGCATCCTCCCCATATCCGCCTGAAAAAAGCCACGCCGACCTTATGACAACCTTGCCAACACACCTGCGGTTCACCAGTGCAACGAGCGCCCTCTTGGCCCGAGCCACCTTCCAGACGCCGGGCGGGATATAGAGCTTGAAGGCGTTCACCTTGTCAACGTAGTTGGCGTGTCTGATCTTCGGGTTGATCTGCTGGTCAGTGTCGAACCAGGCCTCTTTCTTGTGACAGCCTATTAACACTGACAGCGCGACAACGGCAAGAATCAGGAGCAGAACGTATCTTCGCATAATCACCATACGCTAACAAAAGGCCACATAGGACCCGACAGGCCGCCCTCATCGACGGCCCTCAAACCAACAAGGTAGTTGCCCGGAACCTCGCCCGGCGGGATCGGCACTTCAAGCCCAAAGATGCCGTCGCCCGCATTGAAGTCGCCGTGCAATCCGTCATCACTAAGCTGCGCACCGATGGGGACGCCGTCAAGGTAAACATCCACTTGCGCGACGGGGAAGCCGGACGGACCAGGAGCCACGAGCGCAACCAGCGTCAACTCCCCGCCACCAAACGAGGTTATCCCGGAGCTCAAGTATCCCGCGGCGAGAACGAGCGGGCCCTGCCTGGCCGAATCGTCGAACGTCCAGTTCGCGGCCTGGCTGGCCTCCGTATAGCTCGGCCACTCAAGCCCCCAGCCACGAACCGCAAAATACGGGCTGACGGCGCTGACGTTGCCCATGCGGTCTGAGGCGCGAAGCTCGAGGAGATACTGTCCCTGCTTTAGGCCGGGGCCAACATCGATCTGAGTATAATAGATGCCGGGGAGAATCTCGTCCAGATCGAGACTCCCAGGAACATCGCTGCAACGCACCGCGACTCGCTCAATGTCGTCTAGGCCATCAGGGTCCTCTACCATAGCGTAGAGGCTCAACTTGCCGCCTTCCTGGTGAGTGATGCTGCTGTCGGCGTAGCCCGCCGCTATGATCTTCGGCACACCTGAGCCCGAAACACCAAACTTGAAGCAGGCGCTTTCAGAGAAGCAGCTCGCGGTCTCGTCGCTATTGATGGCGCGAACGACGGCGCAGTAGCTGGCGGATGCTCCCGCGGCAACTAGCGTCATCTCCCTTTTGTCTGCGTCAGTCCAGAAGGCATAACCATCGTCGCAGGGGCTCAGTGGCCTGCCGGCAGGCTCCTGTTGCCCGCCGATGCAGACATGGAAGCCGGCAAGGTCCTCGAGCGTGTCGGGATAGTCCCAGGAGATCGTAACCTCGTCCCCCGAGACGCTCGCCTCGACATCGGAGGGTGAAGGGATGGGAGGTAGATTTATCCTGAGCATCGGGTCCGCAAGGAAGGCCTGGCTCGACGCAAGGCTAACGTCCTCGGACTCCTCGTAAAACTTCAGTTTCACGGCCATGATAGCGAGGCCAATGTCAGTGCTGCCCCTGTCAAATATCTCGCCCAACAAGTCCATCGTGAGGTAATAGGGATTCCAGACAGAAGTAAGCCCCGTGGAACCCCAGTATCCCAACGCCCCCTGCAACGCGTCGCCCTCCATGATGAACCGCTCACCGATGCATGGCGTCTTTGGATTGGCGAACCGGCCCGTATGACAGGTCATCACCAATACTATCGAGGTTTTGCCCTCACAGTGGAGGCCGTAAAGGTCAGAAGACTCGAGCACAAAGTCCCATTGGTTCCTCGCTCCGTGCCCCGAGAATATGGTGATCAGGGCGCCGCGATTGAGCTCTTCCAGTATCCTTTGTGCGTAATGGTCCTTGTTATCCGTCCCCTCGGTCTGTTTGAAGACCTCCGCAAACTCAAAATCAGCAGGCATAGCGGCCTCATAATCACGAGCGTGCCCCATGAAAGTATCCTGCTCCACCCAGTTCTCACCACCCGTCACTAGGAGCGCACGCCTCGTCCAATCTCCCGGCGGCGGCGAGGTCTCGTAGCGGATAGTGTTTACGATCATCTTGGTTAGGTCCTGTGCGTTCTGCACGGGCATGCGACCGATAGCGAAATCGGGATACCAGTCGTTCTCGTTCCCAGTTACGTTCACGAACTTGTCATCCCGCGCGGGATCGAGATACGACGGGACGTAATTTGGTATGACGCTGTCGGTCAGGATGAACCGGTAGTCCCACGAAGCGTCGCCAACGAGCAAGACGTGCGTCGCGATTGGCTCGGTCCAATTGTTGTATGCAAACCAGAGGAAGGAGCGTATGGCCAGCGGATTGAACATACCGTAGCTGAACTCGTCAAAGATGTTCTGGAGATCAACGACCTTGACGCTGATCCCCTGCGCCCTTCTGAACTCAACCAGCTGCGCAAGAGGCGCAAAAAACTCCGGCACGGTGATGATGATAAGATCGGCTTGATTGGACGGGTCTCGAAGCGTCGAAGGCTCGTCAAGGACCGCGCTGAGCGGCGTTCTGAGAGCGCTCTGGGTCGTTGCCCAATAGACCGTCTGCGCAGACGGCGTAGTGTCCACAAAACGCACGACCCACGAGCCCCCCTCATTGACGCGAGAGTAGCGAGGGAAGTATCGCCCGTCCGTGATGTCGAGAATCAGGACATCGCTCTGACCGAACCCAGCAAGGCAATACTCCACAGGACGGCCGTCCGAGCCCGCAGGAGGTTTGAACCAAGTCTCGTCCCGAATCGCTTGATAGCGCCTAGGATACTCGACCTCCACCCAATTGATGTAGATCGAATCGACGCTCGCCTCGGTGTCGCCAGGACTTGAGGTAGTGATCGTGTTGCGGCCGTCTTTGAGGTTGCCCGCGGGGACCTGAAACGTCATGGTTGCGAAGTCGTATCCGTCCCAGAAGAAGTCCCCCATTGGTGTTTGGCCGCCGTTGACGTAGAAGACGGAATGGTGGTCTGGGTTGACGTTGAAGACACTTGAATTACCTTTCAGCCGCACCGAGACGGTCGCCGCACTTTGGACGGCCTCACCAAAGGCTCGCAACTTGAAATCGACTGTAGCCGAGTCGGGCGCAAACCAGACCGTGTCCCAGAACCAGCTGTCCTGATCGACATCGTCATTCCAACCATCGTAGAGCACGTCCTGCTCAAAGTGCTCCTTCGCCCAGAAGTAGGAGTCGGCGTCCAAGACGTCAACCGAGCCCTGCACATCCTCCGAGGCAGCCTGATACCGCATCCCCGCCCCATCGTCCCAGCAGAGCCACCAGACTGCCTCGTCCGTGTACTCGTCCAATGCCCATCCGATCTGCTCGCTGCGCTTATGACCACCCATGAAGACCACGAAATCGCCCTCGTCAAAGGACCCGTCCCCGCCATCTATTACAAGGATCGGGACCATCTCCCCGCGGTAGTAGAGCTTCAACCTCGTAGTATCTATCCCCGAGGGAGCAACGCCGCGCGACCGCAAAACATCGTAGTCAACCTTATAGACACCGTCCTCGCTCGTCGAGAGCTTCAAATACGTTATACTAGGATCATACCAATACTCCTCGCCGGTCCTCTCGCTCACACTGCCGAATCGACTGGCGAGTCGGTAGAACCTCGCTTGCTCGTAATTGGCCAAAAGGTGAGCGAGCATCGGCTCGAAGCGCGACTCATCGCGAGGGCCGAGCTCGGCGGCGGCCGGCAGTATCCTGGCGTCGCGCACGAGCCTTATCTCGACCGAGCCGCTTCGCACTATGCGCAGCAGATTTCGCCGCGCGTCGAGTTGGATGGGGCATACCTTGATGAGCGCGATTTTCTGGCTTCTGAGGAAGCCTATGTGGCTGATTCTGACCGGCGCTTGGGGGAACAGGCCGTCGCGCACGCAGGCGAGGTCTCCGGACTCGCCTTTGGGCGAAGCTTCGCAGCCAGGCTCTCGCCAGGGAAGGACGCTGCAGTCGTGCTCGAAGATGAAATCCTCGGACAAGAGCCTCACCGTGGCGGAGGATACATCCGCCGGGATGCCGACATAAAAACCCTTGACGGGGAGGGACGGCTCGCCCACCTCCATCGTGTTTCGAAGCCCCGGCACAGAGACTAACGTCCCGTCTGACCGCTGGAGAGTTTTGTCAACGTGGTAATCGGTAAGCGTAAACTCGAAACGAATCGTCTCAAGGTCGGGCGAGCATTCCAGTGGCGAGATAAGAAGGCCTTCCGCAACGGAGTTTGTAGCGCTGCAGTCAAGGATTACGCCCAGGCTCATCACTGCGCAGGTCCCGAATAGGAGCAGAAAACAGCCCCACGCACGATGCCGCACCGCCAAGAAGTGTATGTTCACCATGTCGTCTCCCCGGGTCGCCGCAATCGCTCTATCGGAGCACGTCTCGGGCGTTTATGTCCCACTGCCGCCCCCGCTTGGCCATCTCCGCAGCGTAGAGCCGCTCGAAATGACCCTCCCATTTGGGCGTCTCTGGCTTGACGGACTTCATCGCATCAAGCCTTCTGAGAACTATCTGGACGACCTCGTCCTCGAGCTGCAGCTCCGAAGTAATCGTTCGCCTGATACAGGCCCGGACAACGTTTACTGACGCAACACACCTCGCTCGCTCGTCCCGGTCCAGCCGGTCAGTCAGGTTGAATGCAAGATCGTTTATCTTGTCGTCGCTAAGTCTCATAAAGTTCGCCTTCCTGAATCCAGGGCTGCCCCTTCAGATCACCAAGTTACGCTCGTTAATGAGACGCCTCTTGATCATCTTGAACATGTCCTGGTAGTTGATGTTATCCCGGTGCATCTCGTCTCGATGATGGTCCAACAGCTTCCGAACCTCCTCATTCAGCTTATCCTCGATAAGCAACTGGTCAAGGACAAACTCATCGACCATCACCCGGAACATCTCAAGGTCTGACCTATCAACCTCAATCAGCTTCTCCTTGAGAAGGTCATCCACTATTCGACCAGCCAAAAACCGCACCTGCTCTCTCTTAAGCCTCATAATCTATCCACCCACTGAACACAGGTTCTGCCTCAGCCAGCATCGCTAGTTCGCCCTCCTGATCGATCTCGATCTTGAGAACTCCACCCCGCATTAACACGCGAACCGGCGTGTCCACCTTACCCAAGCGGTTGGCAATCGCCGCTGTTGCTGAGGCGCCCGTCCCGCAGGATAGAGTCGGCCCAGTGCCGCGCTCCCACGTGCGGACCTTGAGCTCGCCCCTCGATATGACCTGGACGAAGTGGACATTGGTCCTCTCGGGGAATACGGGATGGTTCTCGAGCGCATGTCCAAGGCTCTCGAGCGGAACCTTTGACACATCATCGCAGAAAACTACTGCGTGGGGATTCCCCACTGAGGCCGCCGAAACCACAAGTTCCTCGCCCTGAACTGTTATCGGCTGTTCCAAAAAATCGTCCTCGCGAGTGCCCAAAGCTGGGATATCGCCTCGCCCAAAAAGTGCCTTTCCCATCCTCACCTCGACCAGAGTGCAGCCGTCCTCGCTCTGGACAACGCGAGCAAGGACATTTCGGTCGGATGTAGCTATCCGGACGCCAGAGCTTGTCGCCTTCGCAAATCCCTTTCGCTCAAACGCATACCGGGCAGCGCACCTGAAGGCCGTCCCGCACGAGCCAGTCTCGGAACCGTCAGGGTTGAAAACCCTCATGTAGATGTCGGCATCGGCGCCCCCCGGACTGAGAACAGCGATACCGTCCGCCCCAATGCTGAACCGCCGCCTGCAAACATCTCTGGCGAGCTGCCCAAGGTCAACGCCGTCAAGAGCGCAGTCCTTTGCGTCGAACAGAATGTAGTCATTGCCCAGGCCATGCATCTTCACAAACGAAAGCCGCATCATCCCTAATCTCTCTTAACTCGAGGCTCCCGACGTTCAGCTGTCGGCTCATCCGGCCTGATAATTTGGCGCCTCCCTCGTGATCAGAACGCCGTGTGGATGGCTTTCCCTAAGCCCCGCCGTGGTTACCCGGATGAATCGGGCCTTCTGCTTAAGCTCCTCGATTGTGCGGGCGCCCAAATAGCCCATGCCCGCCGTAAGCCCGCCAATAAGCTGACAGACCAGCGAGGCCACAGAGCCCTTGTAGGGAACCATGCCCTCGATCCCCTGTGGGACCATCTTCTCCTCCGCATCCTCCCTGTAAAAATAACGGTCGCGGCCGCCGGCCTTCATCGCGCTCAACGAGCCCATCCCACGGTAGGCCTTGTAGCTTCGGCCCTCGTAGAGCACTATCTCGCCCGGCGTCTCCTCAGTCCCCGCAAAAAGATTGCCTATCATCACGCAGTCGGCGCCCGCGCCGATCGCCTTCGTAATGTCCCCGGAATACTTGAGGCCACCGTCGGCGAGCACCGGAATGCCGCAGATGGCCGCCGCCTTCGCACATTCGTAAATCGCCGTCAACTGCGGAACACCTACCCCCGCGACAACTCGCGTCGTGCAGATGGCCGATGGGCCGATCCCGACCTTTACAGCCTCCGCGCCTGACTTGCTCAGCGCCTCCACACCTTCACCTGTAACAACATTGCCGGCGACAAGCGCTGTCTCAGGATGCTCCGACTTCAGCCGTTCCACCATGTCGAGCACCACTTTCGAGAAACCGTTGGCCGTATCGACAACAATCACGTCAACGCCCGCATCAACCAGCGCATCGACCCGGTCCGGAGTGTCCGCCGAGACACCGACCGCGGCCCCCACCCTCAGCCGCCCAAGTGCGTCCTTGCAGGCTTTGGGATAGAACATCGACTTCTCGATATCCTTGAAAGTCATCAGCCCCACCAACGCGCCGCTCTCATCCACCACGGGAAGCTTCTCGATCCTGTTGCGGTGAAGCAACACCTTGGCCTCCTCCGTCGGCGTGTTGGGCTGAACCGTCACCAACTTATCAAGCGGCGTCATCACCTCGGCCACTTTCTTCGAGGTGTCTGCCTCGAACCTCAGGTCCCTGTGTGTCAAGAGCCCAACTAGCTTCCCAGAAGAATCGACCACAGGAAACCCCGAAACCTTGTGCTTCCGAACCATCATATTCGCCTTGCTCACTCGATCGTCAAGACTAATCGTAACAGGGTCCATCACCACAACACTCTCAGACCGCTTCACCCGATCAACCTCCGCGGCCTGAGACTCAATGCACATATTGCGATGAATAACGCCAAGCCCACCCTCGCGCGCAATCGCTATTGCGAGCCTACTCTCCGTTACTGTGTCCATCGCAGCGCTTATGATCGGGATGTTCAGCGTTATGTTCTTGGTCAATCGCGCGCGGGAATCCGCCTCGTGAGGCAGGACCTCTGACCGACCAGGGATCAGAAGCACATCGTCGAACGTCAAGCCTTCTTTACCGAACTTTTCCTGGAACTCCATCCAACCACCCTCCTGATTCTCGCTCACCCTCGTGCACTGTCGCGACGAGAGATGCAGCCCATATCGAAATATACACACGGGGACGATCTGCGGTCAAGGCCGAGCCTCTAATCTCTCGCGCACCCCAACCCAACCTGCCTTCCTTGTCAAAAGCACTCAACAACGCAAAAAGGCGCCACCGGTCTCCCGGCGGCGCCTCCGCTGATGCAACTCTCAAATGAGATGCGATTGCTCTCGGCGCTAACTACTCAGTCGTTTCCTTTTCTGAACGAATGTCCACGCAAGCGGTCTTTGTCCCCGCCTGTACACAGACCTTCAGCACGCCCACATCTCCGTTCGGCCTGAACACCGTCTGGGCAATCCCCAGAGCGTTGGTATCAACTGCACTCGCGTCGAAGGTCGCGCTCGAACCTCCCTGCACGGAGAAATAAACGGTAACGCTAGAAAGAGGCGCCCCGTGTTCCCCAACAACTGTCGCAGTGATAACTGAGAAGTTGTTGTCCGCATCAGTTATGTAGATCGGGTCAGCGGCCACCGAGATGGAGCCAACCTTGCTGCTCTGACTCATGAAAATGACCTCGGCAGAGTCCATAACATAGCTGTTCTGGCAGCCGTAGTCGATGATGGCAGTGATCTCTTTCGCGCCCGGGAAGTCTGGATTCGGTGTGTGGTCTGGGTTATAGGTAAGCCAAAACGAAGCGGTCTGCAAGACCTCGCCGGATATCCTGTTCTGGCCGTTCTCGAAGAAACCGCCCGTCGTTGTAACGTTGACGACAACAGGCGCATCCAGATCCTTGCCGTATCCATCCTTGACGTCGATCATCACCAACGTGTTCTCATAGGGATACAGCTCCGAGGGCTTTGCAGTGACCGATACCCTATAAGGCGCCGATGGGCCAGAGGGCGACTCGTCGCTCTCCGAGTCGCGCTTCGAGCAGGCGAGAGGAATTGCCAAAACGCAAATGGCAATAAAGATTAAACTTATTCTGGTGAAACCACTCAGATTGGGAAGTCGAAAGCCTTTTCCCATCACAAGCCTCCATCAAGGATCATTTGCTCAAGGCACTCATTATCACGGAAGATAAGGTGACGGACTATCAGTATATGACCAGAGGATCACCTTGCTAACATCCATAAACGGGATGGTAACCTCAGATCCCCAGTCCCCGAAATCATAGGTCATAACCTTGAAAGCTTGATAGTGCCTGACACCCGGCAGCAACTCCATCTCGATTCTCTTGCCGTTGACCATTGTTATGACGACCCTCGAGGGCGATACGACCTCTATGACTCGAATGTCCCTAGCACGCACAGCGTACTCGGTTTCTCTAGCAAAACCATAGAAATCATCGTCCGGATGGGCAACGGTCATCTGGCGAACGAACTTGGCAGTCCCATTCGCAACAATCCTAAGCCGCTTGCCAGCATAAACCTCACCATCCCTAGTGTAGATCTTCCCATAGAGCTCGTCGCCATAAAGCAATCGTTTCTGATAGTAAGGAGTCGTGTCTGTCTTTGCGTGTTGGGCAAACTGACAGGCTGTGCTACCGAAAGCCAAACCAATTATCACTATCAGGATTCCTAATCTTGTGAACATCTAGGATGTCCCTCCCTTTGAACCCGCGAAAGAAACTGATCGATTTATTTCACCGGGTAGCCCGCCAGGGGGTGACGGGCTCCCGGGTTCCCGGCCCACCTTACAAGGAGGTGGTAAGAAGACTCTCTGATTATCTGATATCATAACGACTTCAAACATTACTTTTCAAGCTATTTGTTGCCCGGCGCAGGAGTTGGTGTCGGCGTGACGAATCCGCGCCTCAGCCCGCCTCCTCTAGTCAGTCCACCGCCACCACCCGTGGCAGATGGCGACTCCGTTGGCTCCTCCTTGGCCTCAACCATCACATAGGCCGTCACACAGTCATCGTAGTCGTCGCAGACTTTGACCTCACACGGGCCCTCGTCGTTCCAATACACAGTAAACTGCTCATTCTCTCCTGTGACCCCAGAGTTGGGCACTCCACCATCAGCAACGGTCCAATGATACGTCTTGGAGCAGCCACCCCGAGCCGTGAAAGTAGTCACATCGCCTACCTTGGGGGCCCCGGAGGTCGGCGAAATCCGCACGCAGAACTGCTGCCCAAACAAATACGAAGTGTTGGCGGTTACAGTCCCAAAGCCGCCCGTCGTCTGCGCCCTCAGAAGAACCCGGCCGCCGCCAGTAACGTCCAAGTAAGCGTTTATGCAGCCATCTCCGTCTGTCGTGACGGTTATCGACTGGAGAGCCTGGTCATCGTTGAAGAAAGCAATGGCCCCGGCGTTGCTGAAGCTGTCTATATAAAGTCTAACTTGCTTGCCAGCCACTGCCGAACCGTCAGACAACCTCGTCAGACAAACCCAGACCTCGCCGTTGCACCTATCATCATAGGGCTCGCCCCCTTCATCCTCGGTCAAATGCTTGAAGCAGACCTCCTTCGGAACCGTCTCGTCAAACTTGAGGCTATAGCAGCCCGCGCCGCCCTCCTCAAAGGTGACGTGCTTGCTCGTCCAGAAAACGGGCGGCTCCATGCCACTGACATTCCCAAAATCACAGTATTGCTGCTGGATCCTAACCGACTCGGTCGATTGCCCGTGCAGGCAGTGCCCTCGGAGAATCACCGAGGCGTTACCCTGGCTGTCAGTGCCCAGAATGATCATGCTCTCCCCCGTCTCAAAGAGACCAAGATGACTAGCTGCCTCTACGCCAACTGCTGCCACCGGGTAGCCATCGCTGCACGTTACTTTTGCCGTCAGAACAGTCTCTTCCGAGCCATCCTCGAGGATCGAGTAATCCGTCGCTGACAGACTGGCGATGCGTATCTTCCTGAACCTGTAGCTGATCGCCTGCCTGTGCGTCCCGGTTGCGGAAATGTAATCGGCCCAGATGCTGACCTCCTCGTCCGGCCCTGCCGTGTCATCAGCGAGCATCACGCTCGTAGTCATGCGCGTGGTAGCCACGCCCTGAGCGGTCGTTACGACCGGAGACCCATAATGCTCCAGACAGCCATTCTCGCAGCCAAACACGATCTCGGCGCCGCCGACCGGCAGGCCATTCTTGTCCGAGAGAACTGCCCGAAGTTGTATCTCCCTGAGCCCGTTAGCCGCTGCGCTCGAGCCATCCTTAGAATATGGATCGTCGCTTTGCGCCGTAAGCGCTATCGAATAGTCCTCAGACTCAAAGTGCATCGTCTTTTCAGCAGACGGCCGTGTCTCCGTCCCGAAACATGTATAGCTTTCCGTAACAGCCGTGATCGGACAGTCCCCGGTGGAACCATCGCTATAGAACTTGACGAGCGCCTGACCAAAGGAATCCGTCACTTGCTTTGCGCTACTCGTGTCGCTCTTGGAAAACTTCACACCAGAAAGGTGCGCCGAGAAAACGATCGACTGGTCAGGCACTGGCTGACCGTTCACCGTAAGGACTGCGAGCGCACTGACCTCGGAGGCATTCGCCTTGGCTATCATCGGGTCGATCGTGAGCTGTAACTCGCATTCATTCGAATCAAACATAACGTCGGCAGAGCCCTCGATCAGGTCTGTCGAGCCCGGACACGGATACGCGTCGGTCGTCCTCGCAGTAACCGTGCAAAGCCCCGAATAGCCCGGGCTGTTGAACTTCGCGGTTGCGACGCCAGACTCATTAGTATAGGCGTCCTCGCCGCTCGTGAATACAACCCCGGTAAGCGAGGCCTCGAACTTCACCTCCACACTTGCTCCCACAGGCTTATCGTTCACCTTGACCGTCGCCGTTGCCGTCACCTCGCTACCGTCCGCCCTTACCGCAGTCTTGTCGAGCACCACGCTGATGCCGCACTTGTTCAGCTTGAACGTTACGTCAACGGAACCCGCTGCGCTCTCGCCGTCGCAAGGGTTCTTCATCTCGGCCTTCACGGCGCACTCGCCCGTATAGCCATAGCTTCTGATTGCTACAACAGCTGTGCCATTCGCATCCGTATAGAGCAAATACGGAGAATCGCTCTCGGTTTCCGAGAAATAGACTCGCCAGTCGCTCCCTGGGTCCTTCATGTAATCGAGGCTGAAGATGACCGGCTCATTTTTAAGAATCTCAGAGTTCATTGTAAGAACAGCTGTTGCGGTGATCTCGTCATTGCCGTTGGCCTGAACGGTGTTGGGGTCAACCGTCAGCTCCACATTACAGATGTTCTTTCTGAAATCGATATACTTGCACGAGCTTGAAGTATCCAGAGGTGAGCCAGAGGGACAAGAATAGTCCGTCTCCAGACAGATATTGTAGGTCCCCATCTCATCGGAGTATATCTGGACAACAACCTCGCCGCTGGAGTTTGTAGTGCCAACCTTGCTAGGGCTAAAAACAACATCTTCGGTGGCCTCGCCCGTTGTGGTAGATGCGCTAAAGTTCAGCGTTTGGCCGACTACAGGCTCCTCATTGTAGGCCAGCTTCCCCGTAATAATTACCGGATTGTCAGAACCTGTGTGAACAAGCGTGCTGTCAGCAGTCAGAGTGAGACTGCAGCGATAGGAGAGGTTGGGCATGAACTGCACCGAGACCTGGTTGCTGCCCACGCCATCCGGCGTTGCAGTAGAGATCACATAGTTCTTGAGCGTCTCACTCGTCACAACAACGCTCGCACCTCCCATGCTGTCTGTTACCTTGTCAGCAAAGATGCTGCCCACCTCATATCCGTCAAGAGTAACTTCCGGCTCAGCCAACGGCACCGGCAACCTGGCAGACCGGCCTGAAAACATTGAAGGCATGCCGCTGACGGGAGATTGGCCGCTCAGACGAGGGTCTCCGCTCTGTCTGACTGATGTCGAGTCGAATCTCGAGGCTCTGCTCATCTTGTCCGCAGATGCCGTTGGTAGAGCAGTCTGTGACGAAACAGCCCGTTGTTGGCCGACGATAGACGTTCCTCGCGACGAGAGTGATTTGCTGGACGATAGTCCACGGTAAAGGGGAGAACCTACAGAAGTCTGCGACTTGCTCAGCAGCTTGAAAACGACTCTCTCGTCCGCGATAGGCATGTTGTAGGCATCTTTGAGAATTGCGGTGAGCTCGATGTTTCTGAACACCTCGGCCTGGCTGGAGCTCGCAGTGAGTTCGAGAGTAGCTCCTTTCGGTCCAACACCCGATCCTCCTCCCCCACCCCCTTTGGTGCAACCGCTAAGGTTCCAAACCGTCACGCTTAGGGCCGCAAACCCTACTACAAGGAGCAAAGTTACAAGCGGACTACGCCTCATGCTTGAATTCCTCCGTTATTAGAAATCGGCGCCTGCAAGCACTCGATATCGATCAAAATCCTTATGCTACCAAGAAACCACAATATCAGCCGACCCAGCATCGGTCTGCTCGTCAAAATATCCGTTGGAATCAATCTTCGTATAATAATAGCCGAGAGTTGCACTGAGCGACATCGGAAGCCAGTCGCCACCCTCAACCGAGTAACCCACTCCGCCTTTGCACATAAGGCCCCATGCGCTGCTGTTATCGTATTGATACCAAGCGTACGGCATGAACTCCCCTGACGCCCAAAGAAATACCCCGCTCTTGCCCAGCGGAAGCCCTGCTTTGGCGCCAAAACCACCACCATACAACTCATCGTTCTCAGGCATTTTGCCCGGCCACTCGGCCTGGCCACTCTTCAATTGGTATTTCTTATACCGGTAATCGACAAAGACCGAAAAGTGCGAAATAATACGGTAGCAAATATCAGCCCTTACATCGGCTATCTTCAACGACATGTTCGATGACAAGGCGCTTTTGGGCAGCCCTGATGAATCGTAGGCATCCAGTTCACCAAAATAGCTAGAAAGCACGAACTCGAAGTTGTCCCAGAACGTCTCAGTATTGGCTACCTGAACGCTCAGAACTGGCCCAAAGAGGTTTCCATCGTAATACACATGAAAGTCGTTGGGGTTACCATAAATGGCAGGATAACTGATCTCCGTATCGGCATAGAAAAGGCTCTTCAGGCCAAATGTGAACGTAAACCTGTTGATGTCACGCTCCTGGGCTTCACGCTTCTGGCAAAGACCGATACAGGGAACCAGCAAAAGGCAACCCAAAACAAAAGCCCAAAGCCGGCGTGTTTTCATCTATTATCTCCTTTCAGTCTCTTCGGCTACCAATCTTAATCGCATAGGCACTGCTCTCAACCGACACAACAGTGTAAGAAATATAACCCCACTTAAACAAGCAAAAAACTAATCTAACAAATACTCTCTCGCATGTCCCCTGTCAAGCCTGCCCAGCCACCATCACGGAAGCTACCCACGCCCGCATCGCCCCATCCTTGACCGTGGTCGTCCCGAAACTCGAGAGCGAACAAGCATAAGGACACATTATCAGTTGACGTTTATACCACAGCCAATCTTGCCATGTCAACCACAAAAACTCATCATCTCCAGAGACTCGATTCAGGCAGCTTCCTCGCAACGCGACTCGGCACGCACCGTAGATGGTGCCGCCTGACCTGCAGAACTGACCGACGATGCGGATGAACTGAGCGACCACCGCTGATTGAAAACGCGACAGCAGTGGTCCGTGCGAGCTCAATCACCGTCAATGTAATGATTTGGATTGGACTTCGCCGTTGAACTTGGCCTGGCTCCGCAATACAATTCTGCGACAATTGAAATCTTAACATCTGCTGACATAACTGTTCCCTTGGGAACACGAATCTGGGAGCAAAAATGGCCAAATCCAGGCTCTATTTCATATCCGCAAGAAACACCAAATGGCTGTATCGGGACAGCCTGCCCGGCAAGTTCGAGCGCATCCTCGATAAGTTCAACTTCGAAAAACACATAAGCAAAAATGAATGGGTAGCTGTCAAGCTTCACTGGGGCTCGGAGGGAGCCTTCAGACCCATCAGGGCGACCTTCATTCGCAAGACCGTGGACCGAATCAAGGCCGCTGGCGGGGACCCCTTTATCACCGAAACGGTGCGTATCCCGGGCCTCGATTACCTGCACGTCGCCAACTACAACGGCATTAGCCAGGAGACCTGCGGAGCTCCTCTTGTCCTGGCCGACGGGCTATTCGGCAACGACAACATTTTGGTCGATTCTGGCCCCTTGATGGGCCAGATCGCGGTCGCCTCAGTAATTCACGACGTTCCTGCGATGGTGGTTCTGTCGCATTTCAAAGGCCACGTCCAGTCCGGCTTTGGAGGCGCCCTGAAACACCTGTCCATGGGCGGCATCAGTGCCCGCCACAGATCGCAGAAAAGAAAGGGACGAGGCGCGATCCACATGACGACGCCCGAGCGAATGATTTGGGACAGCAGCAAATGCACTTTTTGCATGGCCTGTGCAAATGTCTGCCCGCGCGGCGCAATACGGTTCGAGAGAAAGAGGCTCAAGATCGATGAGGCCCTTTGCTGGGCCTGTGGGAGGTGTGCGCGTGTCTGCGAGACGGGGGCGCTTTCAGACCCGATTAGCCAGGAGCAGTTCCAGAAGAGACTTATGGAGAGCGCGAAAGCGGTGCTGTCCACGTTCCAAAAGGACAAGATCATCTACATCAACTTCATGCTCGACATTCAGCCCGAGTGCGACTGCATGCCCGGCGCAGACGTCCCAATCGCTCAGGACATCGGCGTCT